>CAYVCL010000032.1:0-31544 GCA_964450185.1 uncultured Lachnospiraceae bacterium
ACAGCTTGGTGAAGTGTGCCCTTTTATGGCTTTCCTCTACTTTCTTTCACACTATTCCCTCCTTCTATTTTTCTTATCTATATTACTTTTTCATTTGAACAACTATTCATATGTTCATATAACCACATTTTCACACAAATGTCAAGTACTTTGCACAAATTTCTCTCATATAATACAAAAAACCAGATACCCATAACAAGATATCTGGTCTTCTTATTAACATTTAGCAAAAATCTTTTGTATAATAATCATTTTGTATGTATTCCTGTTCCAAGGCAGCACTGCTTACAATTTCTTTGCCCTGGGTTCTTGCAAGGATTTGTTCAAAATTCTTTTTTACCATCTGGTCATATTCTTCTTCGTAGCCGATAAGTGTTCCTTTATTTTTTCTGGCAATCAGACGCAACAAGTATCTACAGGCTGCATCTCTGACACCAAATTTTTTCTTAATTACGATTTCCACATAATATTCTCGCTTATCTTTTGTCCAAATATGTAAAAATTCTCCATTTCGGTGGTTATCTTCATATGCCCACACAATATCCTGAATCGGCACAGCTTTTACCATTCCTCCACCAGCCCGAAAACAGATAGCATCACTGCTGATTACTACATGTTTCACCTTAGGTGCTTTTTCTATTTCCCGTTCAAACCGGTCCTCCCGAAATCCCGGAATCTGCAGTAATACATCCTTTGCTTTTTTATAGGAGCTAAACATCACAATTCCATATACAAGCACAATAGCCCATACAACAAGTGCAAATATAATATAAATCATTAAAACTCCTATCAAGTAATCAAGGGAATTGTGTAAACCGGCACCTATAGCCACAG
Source organism: uncultured Lachnospiraceae bacterium (assembly GCA_964450185.1). Lineage (GTDB taxonomy): Bacteria > Bacillota > Clostridia > Lachnospirales > Lachnospiraceae > RUG11237. The sequence goes on from CAYVCL010000032.1 coordinate 835, forward strand.
CTAAAAGAATTAAACTCAGAACAACAATTTCTATTGCTAAATAGATAAATCCATTGGTTAACTTCTTTAACTTTTTCATCGTACCGAATTACATTCCTGCCTGAATTCCAATTGATAATAAGATAAACAGAATTAATAATGCAACAAATACAAGAGCTACTACAATTCCTAAAATAATTCTTGCAGCTAATGGCATTTTAGATTTTGCGATACCACGTACTGCCCAATATCCACCATAACAAATTAATGCACCAATAATTCCAAATAATTTAATCAATGCAACGGAGATAATAGTCGCTGCAATATCTCCCTTACCCATTTTCTTCTTTGGTGTTTCTCCGTTCTGTGTTGCAATAGGATCCACATAGCCGTTGTTATCCATCTGTGGATTGTTCAAATTTTCCTGACTCATTCCTCTTTCTCCTTCATTAAATTTCTATTAAATTTATTACTTTTTTATTATATAGAATGGTTGGGAGGTTGTCAATATTTGTCAGATTTTGTATACTTTCAGACTGCTATCATAATTCTTTACTTCCATACTTCTGCCTCCTACAACACAAAAGACGCCCCATTTCTGGAACGCCTTCGTGAATATAAATTCTATATTATTTTGCAGCCATTTCTGCTTTTAAAGCTTCTGTTAAAGCTGGTACGATCTTGTTTAAGTCACCAACTAAACCGTAATCTGCAACGTCGAAGATTGGAGCATCTTCGTCTTTGTTGATTGCTACGATGATATCAGATTCTTCCATACCTGCTACGTGCTGGATAGCTCCTGAAATACCGATTGCAAAGTAAAGACTTGGACGAACTGTTTTACCTGTCTGACCTACCTGACGGTCTACTGGTAACCATCCTGCATCTGTTACGGCACGAGAACAACATACTTCTCCACCGAATACAGCTGCTAAGTCTTCTAACATCTTGAAGTTTTCTTTGCTTCCAACTCCACGACCACCGGATACTAATACTTTAGCTTCCATGATATCTACTGTATCTGTTACAGACTTAACGATGTCCATAATTTCAACATATTTGTTGTTTGGTGTGAATCCTGGATTGAATTCTTCAACAACAGCTTTTGCACCCTTGATTGGGTCGATTTTCTGCATAACACCTGCACGAACAGTAGCCATCTGAGGACGGTTATCTGGACAAGCGATAGTAGCGATTGTGTTACCACCGAATGCAGGACGAGTCATTAATAACTGATTTGCTTTCTGTTCCTGTCCTGGAATTGGGTTGATTGGGAAGTTACCAATTTCAAGTACTGTACAGTCAGCTGTAAGACCTGTTGCAACTCTTGCAGAAACACGAGGACCAAGGTCACGACCGATTGCTGTAGCACCAACTAATACGATTTCTGGTTTGTATTTGTTGATTACTTCTGATAATGCGTGTGTATATGGTTCTGTTCTGTAATCCTTTAATTCTGGATCATCTACAACGATAACTCTATCTGCACCATATTCAGCTAATTCATCTACAAGTCCTTTTACATCAGAACCTACTAAAACTGCTGTTACATCTGTATCTAAATCTTTTGCAAGATCCTTTGCTTTACCAAGTAATTCTAAAGCGACACCGCTGATTTTATTATCTACCTGCTGTGCAAAGACAAAAACTCCTTTATATTCTGCTAAATTCATCTTATTCACCACTTTTCCTTATATAAATTAAATTACGTGTTTTTCTTTAAATTTACCAACAAGGTATTCTACTGCTTCTGTAGGATCAAGAGTAACTTTTTCACCAGCACCCTTTCTTACTTTATCAGATGCTTTTGCAATCTTTGTTGGTGAACCTTTTAAACCAAGGTTTGCATCATCAACATCTACAAGGTTTGCTCTACCCCATACTGTGATTTCTGCATCATATGCATCAAAGATTCCGCCTGGTGTCATGTAACGTGGCTCGTTTAATTCAGCAAGAGCTGTAACTAAGCAAGGCATTTTTGCTTTTACTACATGATGTCTGTCTTCGTACTGACGTTCAACGATTACAGAATCTCCATCTACTTTAATGTTCTGAGCATAAGAAATTACTGGAATGTCTAAGTGTTCAGAAATCTGTGGTCCAACCTGAGCTGTATCACCATCGATAGCCTGACGACCTGTGATGATTAAGTCATAATCTAAGTTTCTGATAGCACCAGCAAGTGTTGTAGATGTTGCCCATGTATCAGCTCCACCTAAAACTCTATCTGTTACTAAGATACCTTTGTCAGCACCCATAGCGATTGCTTCACGAAGAACTTCTTCAGCCTTTGGAAGTCCCATTGTGACTACAGTAACTTCTGCACCACATTCATCTTTAATTCTAAGTGCTGCTTCCAAACCAGCTTTGTCATCTGGGTTCATGATTGTAAGCATTGCACCTCTATCTAATGTACCATCTGGGTTGAATTTTACTCCACCCTTTGTATCAGGTACCTGTTTTACACATACTACGATTTTCACAATAAGTACCTCCTTATTTATTTCAAAATATTAGCAGAAATAACCATACGCTGAACTTCAGAAGTTCCTTCGTAGATTTCTGTGATCTTAGCATCACGCATCATACGTTCAACGTCGTATTCTCTAATGTAACCATATCCACCATGTAACTGAACTGCCTTAGTTGTAACTTCCATTGCAACTTCTGCAGCACATAATTTAGCCATAGCAGCTTCTACGCTGTAAGACTTCTGAGTAGCTTTCGCCATAGCAGCTTTGTATACTAATAAACGAGCAGCTTCTACTTTAGTAGCCATATCAGCTAACTGGAACTGTGTATTCTGGAACTGTGCGATAGAACGTCCGAACTGTTTTCTTTCTTTTACATATTCGATTGTTGTTTCTAATGCACCAGCTGCTAAACCAAGAGCCTGAGCAGCAATACCGATACGTCCACCATCTAATGTGTGCATAGCGATGTTGAAGCCTTTACCCTTCTGTCCTAATAAGTTTTCCTTTGGAATTCTACAATCTGTGAAAATTAATTCGTATGTAGCTGATCCACGGATACCCATTTTCTTTTCTTTTGTTCCGAATGTAAATCCTGGTGTTCCTTTTTCTACGATAAATGCAGAAATTTCTTTCATTGTTTTACCGCGTTTTTCAACTTTACCTGTAACAGCGATTACAATGTAAACATCAGCATATTTACCATTTGTGATAAAGCACTTAGAACCGTTTAATACCCATTCGTTTGTAGCTTCATCGAAAACAGCCTTTGTCTGCTGTCCCTGAGCATCTGTACCAGCACCTGGTTCAGTTAAACCGAAAGCACCTAATTTTTCACCTTTTGCAAGTGGAACTAAGTATTTCTGTTTCTGTTCTTCTGTACCATATGTCTGAATTGGGTCACAGCAAAGTGATGTATGTGCAGATACGATAACACCTGTAGTACCGCAAACTTTAGAAAGTTCTTCTACACACATAGCATATGTTAATGGGTCACAACCCTGTCCGCCATATTCCTTTGGAATTGGAATTCCAAGGAAACCAGCCTTAGCCATTTTAGCCGCTGTTCCTTCTGGGAACTGTTCTGTTTCGTCTACTTCCTGAGCAAGAGGTTTTGCTTCGTTTTCGGCAAATTCTTTAAAAAGATTTCTTGCCATTTCGTGTTTCTTACTTAATGCGAAATCCATCTTATTAATTCCTCCATTTTAATTTTGTATTAGTGTTTATTAAGAATGTACCAGGGCTTGCCCCTGGCACATATACTTACCTGCGATAATCTTATTTTGAGTAATCGTAGAATCCGATTCCTGTCTTCTTACCAAGTTTTCCAGCACGAACCATTTTCTTAAGAAGTGGAGCTGGACGATACTTAGGATCTCCTGTTTCAGCCTGTAATACTTCCATAATTGCAAGTACAACGTCAAGACCTACTAAGTCACCTAATGCTAAAGGTCCCATTGGATGAGAAGCACCTAATTTCATAGCTGTATCGATATCTTCTACACTTGCGATTCCGTCAGCGTAGATACCGATTGCTTCGTTAATCATTGGGATAAGGATTTTGTTAACAACAAATCCTGGAGCTTCTTTTACTTCTACAGGTGTCTTACCGATTTCTGTAGAGATTGTTTTGATTTTTTCTACTAAGTCAGCAGGTGTGTTTTCACCAGCGATAACTTCAACTAATTTCATTCTATCAGCTGGGTTGAAGAAATGCATACCAACTAATGGTCTGTCTAACCCCTGTCCCATTTCTGTGATAGAAAGAGAAGATGTATTTGTAGCGAAGATACAATCTTTCTTACAGATATTCATTAATTCTGTAAAAGTAGATTTCTTAATTTCCATTTTTTCAGGAGCAACTTCGATTACTAAATCGCAATCTGTACAGATATCTTTTAAACCTGTTGTGATTTTTCCAGCGATTTCGTCAGCTTTTTCCTGAGTAAGTTTTTCTTTTCCTACTAAGAAGTTTAAGTTCTTTAAAATTCTTGCTTTTCCGCCTTCAGCGAATTCTGTTTTAATGTCACAAAGACATACTTCATAACCATCTGTCATTGCAAAGGCCTGTGCAATACCTGCACCCATTGTTCCGGCACCAATAATACCTACTTTCATTTTGAATCCTCCTAAAATTTTATCTTATTTATTTGTTAACAAAAGGAACTACTTTTAACTTCTTTTCTTTATCTTTTTCAAGGAAGTTACCCATTCCAGCCTTCTGGTCTTCTGTTTCGAAGCAGCTTCCGAATAATTTTTCTTCGATTACGATAGCTGCATCCATATCTACGTCTAATCCTTCGTTGATTGCTTTTTTACATGCTCTTACTGCGATTGGAGCATTTGCTGCGATAGTAGAAGCAAGCTTCTTAGCAGCAGGCATTAACTCTTCTAAAGGATATACATTGTTTACTAAACCAATTCTGTAAGCTTCGTCAGCTTTGATGTTTCTTGCACCGTAAATCATTTCTTTTGCTTTACCAACGCCTATGATTCTTGCAAGACGCTGTGTTCCACCAAATCCTGGTGTGATACCAAGACCTACTTCCGGCTGTCCGAATACTGCGTTTTCAGAACAGATACGAATATCACAGCTCATGGAGATTTCACATCCACCACCTAAAGCAAATCCGTTGATTGCTGCAATTACAGGAATTGGGAATGTTTCTAATTTACGGAAAACATCGTTTCCTTTTTTACCGAAAGCTTCGCCTTCAGCCTTTGTAAGTGTGCTCATTTCTCCGATATCAGCGCCGGCAACAAAAGATTTGTCGCCTGCACCTGTTAAAATAAGACATCTTACTGTTTCTAAATCTACGCCATCTAATGTTTTATCAATTTCTTCTAAAACCTGGCTGTTTAATGCATTTAAAGCCTTTGGGCGGTTGATGGTAATGACACCAACTGCACCTTCTACTTCATATGTGATAAATTCCATTGCAATTTCTCCTTTACATGTAACCTGATAATTAGTCACGTTCTACGATTGTAGAACATCCCATTCCACCACCGATACATAATGTAGCAAGACCTTTCTTAGCGTCTGCTTTCTGCATTTCATGAAGTAATGTAACTAAGATACGGCATCCTGAAGCACCTACTGGATGTCCTAAAGCAATCGCTCCACCGTTTGGATTTAACTGCTTGTCTACGTCGATTCCTAAATCTCTACCTACAGCGATTGACTGAGCTGCGAAAGCTTCGTTTGCTTCGATGATATCGAAATCTTCGATCTTCATTCCTGTCTTATCTAATACTTTCTTTGTAGAGTAAACTGGTCCGATACCCATAACTTCTGGTCTGCATCCAGCAAGTCCACCAGCTACCCATGTAGCCATAGGTGTAACACCTAATTCTTTTGCTTTTTCTTCGCTCATAACAACGATTGCTGCAGCACCATCATTGATACCTGATGCATTACCAGCTGTAACATATCCGTCTGGATTGATTGCACGAAGTTTTGCAAGACCTTCGATTGTAGAACCTGCACGAGGACCTTCATCTACTTTGAATTCTACCATTTCTTTTTTCTTCTTAACCATTACTGGTACGATTTCGTCATCAAATGCACCGTTCTTCTGAGCAGCTTCTGCTTTCTGCTGGCTCTTTAATGCGAACTCATCTAATTCTTCTCTTGTGATTCCCCATTCATCACAGATGTTGTCTGCTGTCTTAATCATGTGGTAATCATTGAACGCATCCCAAAGTGCATCGTTAACCATAGTATCTTTCATAGTTGCGTTACCCATTCTGTATCCAAAACGAGCTTTGTCTAATGCATATGGAGCCATTGACATGTTTTCCATACCACCTGCTACAACGATATCAGCTTCTCCAGCCATAATCATCTGTGCAGCCATGTTAACACAGTTCAAACCAGAACCACATACTACATTGATAGTAACTGCTGGTACTTCGATTGGTAAACCAGCTTTAATAGTTGCCTGACGAGCAACGTTCTGTCCCTGTCCAGCCTGAATTACACAACCCATATAAACCTGATCTACTGCTTCTGGAGCTACTCCTGCTCTGTTTAAAGCTTCTTTAATTACGATTGCTCCTAAATCTGCTGCTGGTGTTGTGCTTAATGAACCACCCATAGTACCGATTGCTGTACGACATGCGCCTGCTAAAACTACTTTTCTTGCCATTACTGTTTTCCTCCATATTTTTGTAAAATACTAGTGTTTTTAATGTTTGATGCACTTTCGCATCATCTATCGTTAATTTTATCACAATCTTTGGGGCATTGCAATAGGAAAATTTGCGTTTGGAGGGGATTGGCAATGGGGACGAAAAAAGAGTCCGGGAGCTTTTGGGGAGGCGCGTACAGTGCCGGATTCTCCCCCAAAGCTCCCGGACTCTTTTTTCTGTGCATTGGCTAGCCCTTGATGGAGCAGATTGTTCAGTTTTTATTAATAAAAAACATGGTTTCCTATTATGGTTCCCGGAGTACCGTTGACGCGGCAGAAGTGGTAGATTTCGGTGCCTACGGCCCGTTTGCCGTTTAATACGTCTTGGGCGGCTTGGGTGCAGGTTCCGTTGGCGCCTCGGGATAATACTAGTACGAAACGTCCGCTGGTTACCGGGGTGAACTGGGAACGTTGGTAGAGTACTTCTGCTATGGTGTTTGGATAGCGGTTGCTGGCTACACGGTTCATGACTACGTTGCCAACGGCTATTTTTCCTTCGTAGCTTTCTCCTCCGGCTTCACATTCTATGATGGCTGCCAGTAATTGCACATTGCTGGCGGATGTTACGGTTGCCGGCGGGGAACCTAAGGGAATTCCTGAAGTGTTGCTTGTTATATTGTTTGCTGCTGCCCTTCTGGCATTTTCTTCTTCCTGCTGCTTCTTTCGCTCCAAACTTTCTAAGGATTCTTCCTGCTGTCTTAACAATTCCTCAAATTCCATTGCTCTTTTCTCAGCATCGGATATTTGGGATTCGTATTCAGAAATACTTGCCTTTACCTGAGAAACCTTTTCTGCCATAACCTCCTGCTGTTCCTGAGATTCTGCTTTGGCACGTTCTAATTCTTCTTTCTGTGTTTTTAACACGATTTCTTCTCGCTGTATTTCTTCTCTGGTTGCCACAAATTCATCAAACATTTCATTGTCATATTGGCTGATTTTTGAAATATATTCTGCACGGTTTACCATGTCACCCATGTCTTCCGCCGCCAACAGCATTTCCACATAGTTTTCATCTCCATGTTCATACATATATTTGATACGTACTTTCATGGACTCATATTGTTCTTCTTCTCTTTGCTTCGCTTCTTCCAAAGACTTTTCTGTTTTTTCAATTTCTGTCTGCTTTTCTTCGATTTCCTGATTCAACTTTTCGATTTCAGACATAATCTCATTTAATTCTGTTTCAAACTTTTTCTTTTTGCTTTCCAAATCTTCCTTGGAGCCTTCTAACTGTTCAATGTCACTGTTCACTTTCTCCAATTCACCTTTGGTTTCTTCGATTTGTCCCTGGGTTTCTTCAATCTTTTTAGAGGTTGAGGCTGCATACACATCTAAAGCGCTTACTGCCATTCCCACAATCAGCATTATTGCTGTTATTTTTTTCAGCATGTTTCCACCCCTTCGTCTTTCTAAAACTTGTCCTCAAGTTCCTTTCGTCCCCCAATTCTATGATACACTTCTTCTCGAAACAATGTATAAATCACAGAAACCAGTGGAATGAAAATAATCATACCAAGAACGCCCATGGTACTTCCACCTAAAGATACTGCAACCAGCACCCAGATAGACGGCAGTCCCACAGAGTTTCCCACCACATGCGGGTAAATAAGATTTCCTTCAATCTGCTGCAACACCAAAAACAGAACAAGAAATCCCAATGCTTTTACAGGACTGACCATCAATATTAAAAATACACCAACTACGCAGCCAATAAAAGCTCCAAATATTGGTATCAGTGCCGTAAAGGCCACAAGGACTCCAACCAGTAAGGCATATGGGAATCTTAAAATCAACATTGTAATAAAGAACATAAATCCCAAAATCAATGCCTCTGTACACTGTCCTGTAAGGAAATTAGAGAATGTTTTGCTGCTCAAACTACAGATTTCCAAAATTCTGTCCGCCTTTTTCACAGGTATAAATGCATAAATTGCTTTTTTCGCCTGAACAGAAAGCTTTTCTTTCTGCAACAAAATGTAGCAGGCAAATACAAAACCAATGAAGAAATTGGTGATTCCGCTAACTACAGATACTGCCACATTTACAGTAGAACTTACGAAGCTTCCTGCACCGTTTTTCAGGAAGGAAATTATTTCGTTGGCAATTTCTTCCCAGTCTATTTTTATAGAAGCAATTTCTTCTACGATTCTTGGATTTTCCGCAAATAATTGTTCTGCTGCTCTCTGTACACGCACTAAAAATGCCGGAACCAAATCTTTCAAACTCATAATCGTAGAGGCAAGTTCCGGAACTACTACAAACAATACTATCACAATCACGAGAATTACGCTGACAATCGTTGCCACCAGACTTAATGGTCTGGTGTATTTTCCTCTGCCACTTATTTTTTCTATTTTCTTCTCGATGGCACACATTGGCACATTCAATACAAATGCGATGCCTCCTCCCAATACAAACGGAGAAATCAGTCCAAATACGTTGCCAATCACCTGAAATACCACATCAATATGCTGTACTCCCAAAAACAAAAGAATCGTAAATATAATAAGATTTCTAATTTTATTTAAATTATCTTTACTATGTTCCATAGTTTCGCCCCCTATTAATCATTTCTTTTCCTACGCTTCTTTTTCTCTTCACACAATGGACGAAAGATTGTCTTTCGCCCAATAAATCCTACAATTCTTGTAAAAATAATTCCGCAAAATGCACCTGCACTGTCAATTAGCACATCCTTTTTCGATGGGCTTCGCCCTGACACAAAGGACTGATGGTATTCGTCTGTACAGGCAAATCCAACGCAGATTGCTCCTGCCACCAGCATAAGAGGAATCCCCCTCATACCATATACGTAAATGGGAAGGGCTACCGCTGCCGCCAGCAATGCATATTCACTAAAATGCGCCAGTTTTCTCACCGGATATTCTATTTTTTGAGCATAATACATTCTTTTATCGTAAGACACATTTAAATCCAGTACCTCGTCTGCTGTATCTACAATTTTCAGGCACACACTTCCACTGGTTCCGGAAGACTCCACTCCTGTTGCCGATGAAAACTGAAATATAATATACATCATGCACAAGGCAGGCGCGAAGGAAAGTGGTCTTAACACTTCCCTAATCATCACCTTAAAAAACTTAGCAACATATTTCATTGCTGCCCCTCCTCATCTTAATTACATGGACTTACGTTCTGCAATTTCTGCCATTTTTGCATCGTTCAATCGGGTATCTCCATGCACACGGCTATAGGATAAATATCCGTTCATTCGATCAATTTTGGTCAGATTCTTAGAACCGCATTTTGGACATACATCCATTTCCAATTCCTGATAGCCACAGTCATCACAATATGCCAATGACAGGTTTACCCCTTCATAGTATCCCAATGCCATTGCACGGCGAATCAAACTGCGAATCGCTTCTGTATTATAAGAAATCGGGTATCTTACGTACTGAATTTTTCCACCATTACACAGTTCCCAGAATCTTCCTTCTAAATCCTGTTTCTGAATTGGTGTCAAATCTTCTGTTACATGGCAGTGAAAACTGTTGCTTACATATGGTCTGTCTGATACATTTTCCACAATACCAAATTTTTTACGGAACTGTTCCACCTGCAAACCACAAAGACTTTCTGCCGGAGTACCGTAAATAGCATACAAGTTTCCATCCTCTTCTTTAAATTGTTCCACTTTCCTGTTAATATATTCCAACACTTCCAATGCAAAAGCTCCGTCTTCTGCGATGGATTTTCCATTGTACAGCTCCTGCAATTCATTTAACGCTGTAATACCAAAAGACGCTGTCATCGGTTTTAAAATCTTTTTAATCTTTTCTCCCGGCTGTAAGCGTCCGCCGTAAAAGCCGCCTTCACAGTAACCCAATGGGTTTGTGGAAGCTTTCATTTCACCAAGATAATCGTAAGTACGAATATGAAGTCCACGAATCATTTCCAAATAGTAATCTAACACTTCATAAAAGTCCCTGCTTTCAGAACGTGATTTTGCTAAAATCATTGGAAGATGAAGACTTACCGCTCCGATATTGAAACGTCCGGTAAATACCGGTTTGTCGTTATCGTCTGCCGGATGCATACCGCCTCTTTCGTACCATGGACTTAAAAATGCACGACATCCCATAGGACTGATAACTTTTCCATATTTTTTATACATTCTGGCAATGTAACCTTCGCCACTTAAAGATAACCAGTCCGGATACATGGTTTTTGCGGAACATTCTACACCAGCTTCAAACACGTCTTCAGCAATTCCACCTACACCATGGATATTTTCATCATACAAGAACACAATTTTCGGAAACAGTACCGGTTTCTTATTTCCCGGTCTTCCCTGACCTTCTTTATGTACATTCAATAAAGATACAGATGCCAATTTTTCAAATCTTCCTGTTCCCAAACCGATGGTTACTGTAACGAAAGGATAATCTCCTCTGGAGGAACCTACTGTATTTAACTTATACTCAATCCCCTGCCATCCCTGCTCGAAATCACGTTTTACTTTATTGTAAGCATATTCTTCTGCTTTTTCTGCATATCCTTCCCAGCTCGCTTCACCGTATTCTAAAAATTCTTTTTTATATTTTTCATAGCTTTTTTCTGCATATGGTCCTAAAATCTTATCTGCCTCCGGCACTGTAAAACCGCCATACTGCTGGGCTGCCGTACTAAGGATAATATCTCCCATAACGTCAAATGCAGTATCCAAGGACTTTGGCTCGTTATACCACACATTTCCCATTTCAAAACCATCCTTTAACACGGATGCCACATCAAACAGACAACAGTTCATGGTATCCAATCTGGCGGACTGGTCATGAATATAAATATAGCCATCCTTACAAGCCTGCAATTCATTTCTATTCATAAAAAACTTACGATATAATTCTTTGTTTAATTCATTGAAAATAAGGCTTCTTTTGGTTGCAACCAGCGCACTGTCTGTGTTTGCATTACTTTTATCTCCAATATAACGGATAGACTGACTTTTTGTGTATACATCGTCCATCATATGAATGAAATCATGCTTATAATTTCGGTAGTCACGATAACTTTTTGCCACACTTGGATTTACTTTTTCCAAAGCTCCTTCTACAATATTGTGCATTTCGCTGATGGTAATTTCACTCTTGCCCAGCTTGTCTGCACGTTCCAATGCAAATTCACAGATAAACTGCACTTCTTCTTCTGTAAACTCATACATAATTCTTGCTGCTGATTTATTTACTGCACGTATAATTTTCTGTACGTCAAATTCTTCTTTTGTTCCGTCTTTCTTCACAACAAACATGTTCTACACCCTTCCATTTCTCTATATATTGTATTCTTTTCTCTTATTTCTTCAACATCTTGTGTCGTATATAAGAGTATATACTAAAGCGTACGGATAAACAATATGATTTTCGATATTTTCTCTTTTTATACAATCCTGTTTATTATATCAGAAATCCGGTGGAGGTTGAATATATAAATGGGGAATTTAATGGAATTTTTAAAAATTGCTTTTTGCATCACTTAGTCTGATTCTGGATGAATCCGATATCGAACTAAAAGAGTTAAAAGCAGAGCAAGTCATTTTAAACAAAAGCGGAAAACGTGCCATACGTTTAGATGTCTGGGCACTCTCAAAGCAGTGTGAGCTGGAAAACTCAAAAAAGCAGGGCTGAAACTCTAGTTTTAGCCTTGCTTTTTATACTATTTCATATGGTACAGAAGAAAATCGTAACAGTGAAAATAATTCAAATAATCAAGATATGCTCTATTCCTCGCCTGGATATCCTTTAATTCAATCCCTAACTGTATCCTTAGATATAAAGAAAATAATTGACTAGTAGAACTCCATAGATTGCTTCCTTCATCTACAAAAATATAGATAGCATTGTTCCCCCAGAATGTATCGTCATAAATGTCATAATACAATTTCATACAATCACTTTTAGGAACTCGATAAATTGCAATCTTATCGCTTTCTGCTTGGAGGTTCATGAAATCTTGAAGCAATGCTACTGCATTAAAATCCAAAACAGCTTTTTCTACTTGTTCTATTCCAAAAGTATTTTTACAATATTCATACATTTCCAATAAAGTCTTTTTTCCAACAATAACCTTATCTTTATATTTATTCTCAACCAGTTCAAAAAAGTTTTCTTCGGTTCCTTTTATCATATTCATTCTCCGCTTTACCAATTTGTTTGTGCCCACCCTCTTAATTCATTAAGGCTAATCCAGTAATCTCTATTATTAAAATAGCACTGCAAACCTGCTGTAGAAACATATACCTTTTTTACACTTTTAGGAATTGTAACTGTACCTATTGTTATAGCACCAGTTGTCTTACTTTCACCATTTATACTAATTGGTTTATTATAGTATATCTTGGTACTAGTTAAACTTGATTTTCTTATCATTAAAGAATTAGCTTGAATCCAATGAACCTGATTACTGCCTTTCCACGAAATAATAATATGATGTAAAGTTTCAACACCGCCCGCTCTAGGTGATAATGTACATTTTATTGTTGTCGGAAGAACCGTACCTGCTGAGCGAACTTTAATTTCTCCACTATATTCACCCGAAGCATCTTTTTCTTCATAATCGCTTCTCCCCTTTATTATTAATAGTTATTTTCCATCTCTAGGTTTCTTTTTTTGTATTTTTAGAGATTATTTTCTAACAATTTCCTCTTAGTTCAACGGAAACTTATCCAAATCAAGTGTAGCGAAGTAATCATCCATGGTTTCTGCACGGCGGATTAACTGTACTTCTCCATTTTCTTTTAACAAAAGTTCTGCGGAACGAAGTTTTGCGTTGTAGTTGTATCCCATTGCAAATCCGTGAGCTCCTGTGTCATGTAATACTACATAATCTCCAATATCGATTTTTGGAAGTGCTCTGTCGATGGCGAATTTGTCATTGTTTTCACAAAGTCCACCAGTTACATCGTAAACATGGTCACATGGTTCGTTTTCTTTTCCAAGAACTGTGATATGGTGGTAAGCACCATACATAGCAGGACGCATCAGGTTCGCTGCACATGCATCTAAACCGATGTATTCTTTGTGAATGTGTTTTTCGTGAAGCACTTTTGCTACCAATTCACCATAAGGTCCCATCATAAATCTTCCAAGTTCTGTAAAGATAGCCACATCTCCCATTCCTGCCGGAACAAGCACTTCTTCATATGCTTTTCTTACACCTTCACCGATAGCTAAAATATCGTTTGGTTCCTGTTCTGGTCTGTAAGGGATTCCCACACCACCGGAAAGGTTTACAAATGCAATATGCACATCTAATTCTTCATGTAATTCCTTTGCAAGTTCAAAAAGAATTTTAGCAAGCTTTGGATAATATTCGTTTGTTACTGTGTTGCTGGCAAGGAACGCATGAATACCAAAATGTTTTACTCCTTTGGCTTTCATTTTGCGGTATGCTTCTTTCATCTGTTCCTTTGTCATACCGTATTTTGCATCCTGAGGTGTATCCATAATCTGATTCTGTAATACAAAATCTCCACCTGGGTTGTAACGGCAGCACATAGTTTCCGGAAACTCTGCAATTTCTCCAAAGAAATCCACGTGTGTTAAATCATCAAAATTGATAATTGCTCCTAATTTTGCTGCATATTCGAAATCTTCTCTTGGAGTTACGTTGGAAGAAAACATAATTTCATGTCCCTGTAATCCAATCTTGTTACTTAAATATAATTCTGGTAAAGAAGAACAGTCTGCTCCGATTCCTTCTTCTTTTAAAATGTTCATAAGATATGGATTTGGAGTTGCTTTTACAGCAAAATATTCTTTAAAGCCTTTGTTCCATGAAAATGCCTGTTTTAATTTTCTTGCATTTTCTCTGATTCCCTTTTCATCGTAAATATGAAATGGAGTTGGGTATGTTTTAACGATTTCCTGTACCTGTTCTAATGTTACAAAAGGTTTCTTTTCCATTTATTCTGCTCCTTCCGATTTGTATCTTTTTATTTAATTTCTGTCATACCGCCCATGTATGGCTGTAATGCTTTTGGAATTGCAACGCTTCCATCTTCTCTTAAGTTGTTTTCAAGGAATGCAATTAACATACGAGGTGGTGCTACTACGGTGTTGTTTAATGTATGTGCAAAATATTTTCCGTTTTCACCAACCACACGAATCTTTAATCTTCTTGCCTGTGCATCACCTAAGTTGGAACAGCTTCCTACTTCAAAGTATTTCTTCTGTCTTGGTGACCATGCTTCTACGTCAATTGATTTTACTTTCAAGTCTGCCAAATCTCCGGAACAACATTCTAACGTTCTTACCGGAATATCTAAAGAACGGAATAAGTCTACTGTGTTCTGCCATAACTTGTCAAACCACATTTTGCTTTCTTCCGGCTTACATACTACAATCATTTCCTGTTTTTCAAACTGGTGGATTCTGTATACACCACGTTCTTCAATACCATGAGCTCCCTTTTCTTTACGGAAACATGGAGAATAGCTGGTCAGTGTATGTGGAAGTGTTTCTTCTTTTAAAATAGTATCGATGTATTTACCAATCATGGAATGTTCACTGGTTCCGATTAAGTACAAATCTTCTCCTTCGATTTTGTACATCATGGCATCCATTTCATCAAAACTCATAACACCGGTTACTACATCACTACGAATCATGAAAGGAGGTACGCAGTAAGTAAATCCTTTATTAATCATGAAATCTCTTGCATAAGAAATAATTGCGGAATGTAATCTTGCAATATCTCCCATCAGATAATAAAATCCGTTTCCGGCTACTTTTCTTGCACTGTCTAAGTCAAGTCCGTTGAATTTTTCCATAATTTCTGCATGGTATGGAACTTCAAAATCAGGAACTACAGGTTCACCGTATTTCTGAATTTCTACATTTTCACTGTCATCTTTTCCAATCGGAACACTTGGGTCAATGATGTTTGGAATTACCATCATAATTTTCTTAACTTTTTCCTGTAATTCATTTTCCTGTGCTTCTAATTCTGCAAGACGGTCAGCATCTTTATTTACCTGTTCTTTTAAGGCTTCTGCTTCTTCTTTTTTCCCCTGTCCCATCAAAGCACCAATCTGCTTGGAAATTGCTTTACGATTTGCTCTTAAAGCATCTGCTTCCTGCTGTGTTTTACGACTTTTTTCATCTAATTCAATTACTTCATCAACTAATGGTAACTTATGATCCTGAAACTTGTTTTTAATATTCTGTTTTACAATCTCCGGATTTTCTCTTACAAATTTTAAATCTAACATGATTTCCTCCTTGTGAATGATACATATTAAAAAACGCCCCACGCACCGATAGATACACTACTACCGTTACATGGGACGAAAAATTCCGTGTTGCCACCCAAATTGCTGTATGTTCATACAGCCACTCTATGGTACGTTAAAGGGTACCAGCCTTCGGATTTCACCGAATACTCCGAAAGTGGAAAAGTTTATTCCCTTATCGGCTCGCACCAACCGCCGACTCTCTGAAAAGTTCCTAAAACCGTAGCTTTCATCAATGCATCTATTCTTATTCTTTCTATCTTTCGTTATTATATACTCACTTTTCTAATTACGCAAGAAGTTTTTTCCTAAGTTTGTTACATCTAACATTTTCGGTACTATATGGCTGCAAGAATCCCAACTACAAGTTCATACTCTTTTCCTGCCTGCTCCATTAATTCTGCCACGCCTTCATCCGAACCGCCTCTTAATATTTCGGTAATCGGACTGACAGAACCCATAATTCCATCCAAACCCAGATTCGCAATCAGCCCTTTCAATGTATGTGCCTCTTTAAACGCTTCTTCTATATTCCCCTGTTGAAACATGCCCTGCATATTTTGATAACTTTCATCCTCTATAAAGCGCTTTAAAAATTTTAGGTATAACATTTCGTTTCCCATAAATCTGGACATCACTACTTCCATATTTACCCCTGCCGTCTGTAACTCTTCGCACACTTTATGCATAAATTATTTTTCCCTCCTGCGGCTGATTACTTATACTCTTTTACCAGTTTCTCAAATGCTGTCAAAGAACGTTCTACCTTTTCTGTTGGAATACAATATGCCATTCTAAAATGTCCTGCACATTCAAATCCATCACCAGGTACTAACAGCAAATCATACTTCAATGCTTTATTGCAAAATGCCTTTGCATCCGGTTCCAATGATTTCGGGAACATGTAGAAGGTTCCTCCCGGTTCCACACATTCAAATCCCATATCTGTCAACGCTTTGTATAATATATTTTTATTTGTTTCATATACAGATAAATCAGAAGTTTTATCCAAGATAGAAGGCAGGGCTAACTGAATCAGAGAAGATGGACAGTTGTGTCCGATTCCTCTGGAAATCTGTCCGCACATATCTGCTAACACGTCCGCACCTTCGCACTCCGGTCCTACTGCAATATATCCGATTCTCTCTCCCGGCAGTGAAACGGATTTACTGAAGGAATAGCAGGTCAATGTGTTTTTATAAAACTTTGCCACATAAGGAGCTTTGCCGCCACAAAACACAATTTCTCTGTATGGTTCATCGGAAATAATGTAAATCGGATGAGAATACTGCTGTTCTTTTTCTTCCAGATATGTTGCCAGTTTCTTTAAAGTTTCTTCCGAATACACACTTCCAGATGGATTGTTTGGTGTGTTAATTACAATCGCCATCACCTTTTCATTCATTATTTTATCAAAAGCTTCAAAATTAATCTGGAAGCTTTCCGTGTCAGCCGGAACTACCTTTAATTTTGCTCCTGTCTTAGTTATGTATGGAACGTATTCGCTGAAATATGGTGCAAATGTAATTACTTCATCGCCCGGAACAGTAACACAACGCAACGCATGAGCTATGGCGCTGGCTGCCGCACTGGTCATAAAGATATGTTCCATGGTGTAATTCATCTGGAATCTGCGGTTTAAGGATTCTGCTACTGCCTGACGCACGGAAGGAATACCAAGACTTGGGCTGTAACCGTGAATTGTCATTGGGTCTTCATTGGTAAGTAGTTCAATTATTTTATCTGCAAATTCTTTTGGTGCAGGAACAGAAGGATTTCCCAAACTGTAGTCAAATACATTTTCATATCCAATCTCTTTTGCACGCTCTGAACCGTATGCAAAAATTTCACGAATCACAGATTTTTGTCCCAGCATATCAAGATATTCTTTTGCTATCATTTCTCATTTTCCTCCATTTTCTTTATAAAATCTATTACTTTTAATAAGTCTTCTTCTAATCCAAACAATAATTTTTTCGTTTCCTCGGAAGGTTCGTCTAAATCCGGCACCATAATTGGCATACAGCCCGCACGATATGCTGCCAGAATACCATTAGGAGAATCCTCCAGCGCAATACAGTTTTTCGGTGGAAGCTCCAGTTCTTCTGCTGCCTTCAAATAAATATCCGGTTCCGGTTTTCCATTCTTTACCATGGATGCACATACTATTTTATCAAAATATTGCAATAAATCTACACTTTTTAAATATTTTTCTGTTCTTTCTAAATCGGTTGCTGTTGCTACCGCTGTCTTAAGCCCTCGTTCTTTCAAGAAAATAAGCAGTTCCCGGATTCCTTTTTTCGTTTCGATTCCGTTTTCGTCTATGTAAGCACTCATTAACTCTTTTCGTCTGGCTCTGACTTTATGATAATCAAAGTCTTGTCCAAAATATCCCTTTAATTTAGGCTCTGCATATTTTGCCGCAAGGCTTCGAATGGATAATACATGCTTCTTTTCCATGTTATATCCCATTTCCTCTGCCGCTTCACACCAGAAGCGAAGCAACAGCTTTTCTGTATCTAACATCAAACCATCCATATCAAAAATGACACCTTGTAACATGATTTTCTTCCTTCCCATTTTCGTTCACACTTTTTTCACATTTTAACCATATTTAAACCACATTTGTTCTATATATTAATAATTGTCAAGAGATAAGCACCTTGACAAGCAAATAGTTTCTTTTATAAAATCCCCCCTCTTAAGGCTCAGGCAACTGGGCCTTACACTTTTTTATATCTCTTTTAGGATTTTATTCACATCTTCATTTCTGCCGATTACCATTAAATGTTCCTCTTTTTTAAACACATAATCTGCTCCCGGCATCAACTGCATTTTATCGTTTTCATTTTTTGTGCCTAGAATATTTACATTATATTTTACTCGAAAATTCACTTCCTTTATGGATTTTCCTACCCATTTTTCCATCACCGGAATTTCGTAGACAGAATATTCGTCATCCAATTCAATATAATCAAAAATATGGTCTGCACTGTAACGCATCGCTGTTTCTTCTGCCATATCCCTGTCCGGATAAATTACTTCGTCTGCGCCATTGCGCAACAGGAATTTCGCCTGAATATCTCTGGTTGCCTTACTTACCACATATTTGGCACCATTTTCCTTCAACAAGCTTGTAATCTCCAAGCTGCTCTGAAAGTTGGTTCCAATACAAACAAAACAAATATCAAAATTTCCAACCCCAATGCTTTTTAGCACTTCCACATTGGTACAATCACCAATTTTCGCACTGGTAACCACCGGCATCATAGAGGTAAGCTTAGATTCGTCTGTATCTATAATCATAACCTGATTTTTTAATTCCAGCATTTTTCTGCAAAGATGATTTCCAAATCTCCCCATGCCTATAATTAAAATCGATTTCATATTTATTCTCCTTTTTCTCAACCTATTATAACATTTTCTTCCGGCAGTCTGACCGGCGGTACTTTCTTTCGTTGCGTAAAGGAAAGGGCAAAAGACATACTGCCAATTCTTCCACAATACATGATTACCATTAAGATTATGCGGGAAGCCTCTGTCATCTCTCTGGTAATTCCCAAGGTCATTCCCGCTGTTCCCACTGCTGAAAATATCTCAAATATAAGTTCTTCCACTTCAAAAGGCTGTATATAAGAAATTGTAATAACCGCAAATACGATCAAAAGCAAATTCAAAACAAGTACATTACAAGCCTTTTTAATTGCTTCGTCCGATAATCTTCTTCCAAAAATATTACAGCCTGTTTCACTTCTTAAATTTGACCACACATAAACCAATAACACTGTAATTGTAACTGTCTTTACACCACCAGCCGTAGAACCCGGACTTCCGCCAATAAACATCAACAACATTGTCAGATATTTTGAACTGCTGCTTAACGCTCCTATATCTATCGTATTAAAACCTGCTGTTCTGGGTGTTACAGAACAAAAGACGGAAACCAGCAGCTTTTCGCCCATTCCCATATCTGCCATCAGCTTGTCCTTTTCAAATACCAAAAATAAAACGGAGCTGACAACCACTAAAATAAGTGTAGTAGAAATTACTATTTTTGTATGTAAGTTATATCTTCGCACATTGAGTTTATTTTGTGTCACGTCATCCCAGACAAAAAATCCGATACTTCCCACGATAATCAAAATAATCATCGTCACATTTAAAATCACATTGTCTGAGTATCCGCAAAAGGAGGCATATTCTCCATTTACCGTTCCCATCAGGTCAAATCCCGCATTGCAAAAAGCAGAAATGGAATGAAAAATACTGTAATAGATTCCTCTAAGTATGCCTAGTTCCGGGCAAAAAACAAACATCAGTGCGATAGTTCCCAGACCTTCTATAAGGATTGTTCCCTTAATCACATTTCTTGCCATTTTCACCACACCGCCAAGCTGAATGGAATTCATGCTCTCCTGCAACAGCCCCCGCATTTTTAAAGATATGGTTTTCTTCATAAGCATGGCAAACAAAACTCCCATTGTCATAAAGCCCAAGCCACCAATTTGTATCATAAACAGAATAAAGCATTGTCCCAAAAAACTCCAATGTGTGGCAGTGTCCACCACCACCAGACCACTTACACAGGTAGCACTGGTGGCTGTAAACAATGCTTCTGAAAAACTTGTGGTTTCACCCGGTCTGGTGGATGCCGGAAGCATTAATACCAAAGTTCCCATTGCAATTAACAACAAGTAACCTATACCAATAATCTGGGCATGATTCATTCTGCGTTGTTTCAATTTCATTCGTACCCCTCTCTCTTAATCCCCCAGTGTCACAAATCCCTTTTCAATCAGGAATGCCGGATGATAAGAAAGTTTCGCTTTTCTCAATCCTTCGGAGCCGGTATCTTCTTCCCGGTTCACATACAGATAGTCTGCTGCTTCTGCTCTTAAAAATTCCCGATTTATCATTGGGTAGGCACCTTGTATTTCTGCAAATGCTTTTTCCACATGTATTACAAAAGTATCATCCGTAACAGGCTCTCCAAAGGTAAAGGCAACCACCTGACCTTCTGCCCGAATCAATCCACCTTTTAAATCCAGTTCCTCCAACATATTTAACCCCTGAATCGTAATGGACAGTTCCTGCTGTTTTTCTTTGTCTGTGTCACATCCGTTTTTTCTGCCCCATTCCTCTGCCATAGCAATACATTCCGCTACATTTTCTTTGGTAATCGGCTCGTACTGCCAGTCCGAATGATTTGCTATAAATCGATTGATATGATTTTTCTTTCCGTGGTATTTTTTCCCTGATAACTGGATTAGTTTTTCTGTTTCATAAACATAATCTGCATAATCTCTATTATATGAAATTTCCAAGTCATCCCCGTACATTTCCTGAAGTTTTAAAAATTGTTCTTCTGTCACAAGACGAAGTTTCAGCTTTCTGCCTTCCTTCTTCCATTCTTCTTTTAGCAATTCGATTACTTTCTTTTTATCACCATTCCCCACAGGAAATGTAACCGCACAGTCTTCGTTTTCACTTAAAAAGCATATGGTATCTTCAATGATTGCATATTTTAATGGAAATATGGTTCTGGACCATAAATATATGTTTGCAAAGGTCATTTCACAATTTCTGTTGTGTTCTTTTTGTAGAAAATTTCTGATAATCTCTTTATCTTCAAGTTCTGGATGTTTAAATTCTGTCCTCATATCTGTCCTCCAAAAGTTTTCCTCTGTTTCACCTGTATGCTTATAATTTATACACATCCGGACGACGATTTTGCAATGTGGCAATTTCCTGTCTTGCCCACTTCTGATATTCAAAATCAATGTCTGCATATGTAATTCTTGTTCCTGAAGAACAGTCAGCAATCACATCCCCCCAAGGATTTACCACTCTTGAACATCCAAAAGGATAATTCCCCTTTACTTTACCATAGGAATTGCATGCCGCAAAATAAGTCAGATTATACAAAGCAGTAGCTTTCGTCAACGTATCCCAGTGGCTGAGCCTTGGTGGGAGCACTCGTCCCATAGGCCAGCAGGCAACCGAGCATATCAAATCTGCCCCATTCAAAACAAGACTTCTCGCCTGCTCCGGAAAACGCATATCATAACATACCATTAGTCCTACCTTACCAAATTCAGTATCTACTAACTTCAGTTCACTTCCTGCTTCTACCAACGCTGATTCTTTTGCGCCTGCCAAATCTGCAAGATGAATCTTTCGGTATTTATCAAGCATCTTCCCCTGACGGTCAATAAAGACCATGGTGTTACTGCATTTCCCGTTTTCTGCCTTTTCCAAAAAGCTTCCCGGAATCAAATTTACTTTATATTCTGCTGCCAATTCCCTCATGAATGAAATATAAGCGCCATCCATAGACTCTGCATACTCTGCTGCCATCCGGCTATTGGTAACATCTCCGTAATTTAATTCCGGAAACATTACCAAATCCACATCGTTGCAGCCGTCCATGGCGCGCTTTAACATTTCTTCCGTTTCTCTTATGTTTTCCTGCTTATTTTCTACGTAAGTCCTTCTCTGACATAATGCTATTCTCATTGTATTCTCCTACAACTACCGGCTGCAGCACTTTTCCTCTGCTTTCTTCCAATCCACAACTTGAAACCAGTCGTCGATATATTTGTTTCGTTCATTATAATGTTTCAAATAATACGCATGTTCCCACACATCGATGCCTATAACAGGAGTCCATCCAAACTCCAATGGTGTGTTCTGATTTTGTGTGGTAATAATATAAAATCCATTTCCATCGGTCACCAGCCATGCATATCCGGAGCCAAATACTTTTAAGGCTGCATCTTTAAATATTTCTTTGAATTTTTCATAACTTCCAAAAGCATTGTCTATGCCCTGCTTTATTCTTCCAACCGGCTGGTTGTTTCCATCCGGGCTCATGGTTTCGAAAAAGAACCGGTGATTATACACACCGCCTGCATTTTTTCGAACGCCTGCACTCTGCTCATCCGGAATTTTTTCCAGATGATAAAGTAATTCCTCCAAAGACAGGCTTTGTAGCCACGGATTTTCCTTCATAACCTGATTTAAATTGTCAATATAGGTCTGCAAATGTCGGTCGTGATGAAGGTGCATGGTTTTTTCATCAATGTATGGTTCCAATGCGTTATACTCATATGGTAGTGGTGTGTTATAAAAGGGATAATATTGATTTTCCATATTAGTTACCTGCAAAATTCTTCTTATTATCCTATGCGCCACTCTCAAATATGTTCTATTTACTCCTTACACTTCTTGACCGCTTTCTTCCTGCTTAATTTCCCAGTGAATCAAGAAAGTCAATGCCGCACGAAGTATAATAATTCCTGCCACAGTAGCGATTTCTGACCATTCCCGCACTACAACGGTTCGCAAAATCTCGCTTCCCATCTTAAATTCCAAGCCCATGGCAAGTCCTTTTGCAAGAATCAATTTTGTTTCCGGTGAACGACGGATGTAATTAAAACATCCACGAATACCGGATACGATGATAATACTTACACCTATATACTCAAAAATTAAAATTGCTATTTCAACTAAATTATTTAAACACACTTCTAAAATTTTCAATATCTCCATGTACTTTCCCCTTTCCCTCGTTTAGTCTTATGTATTTTATACACTTTCCTTTTTAATGGATTCCAAATATTCCGAAAGACGTTCCCGTCCGGTAGGAACAAATTCTTCACTGTCTGCAAATTTCAAAAATTCTTCTTTGGGAAGCCAACGATATGCTATGGTTTCTCCCGCCTGCAGACGTATTTTATCTTTATCTCCCTTAATTCGGCACAAATAGCCATAATGTATGGCATCTCTTTTATTGTTTATTTTTCGATAAATCTGTGTCAGGGAATCTGTCTGGATTCCGGTTTCTTCTTCCAGCTCCCGCATAGCGCCCTCCAAAGGTGTTTCCCCTTTGAGAACACTTCCTCCAGCAGTTGCTTCATACATTCCCGGATAAGTTTCCTTATTATAATCTCTCTGCATCAACAGATAATCCCCATCTTCATGATGCACTATGATTTCACTTACAATATGCAACAATCCTTTTGGTATTGCCTGTCCGCGAACCAAGTCCACCCCTGCCAGTGTTTCATCTTCGTAATATCCATCCCAAAGTTCCATACTACCTCCTTATTATACTTCCCTCTTTTATTGAAACTATCCATTCTATTTATTTTTGATAAAATGGTGCTACTCCCTCTGCTGCATTTTTTCCAAATTCCTGCTGATATGTAATCATATTAATATTCATTCCATTTAAATATGGTCTTACTGTATTGGCTATATGGTCAAACACTGCTTCTCGATTTCCCGGAAGTGCAATATCTGCAACGAAAAGATAGCTTACTTCTTCCTGACGCTTCATTAAACGCAGCCACGCTCTTTCCACACAGGATTCTTCAGCCAATGTTTCTGTCATCTTTTTCACCATCTCTACCGGAAATTCTGCCTTATCAGCTAACATGATTTTTTCATCCTTACTGATTGGCTGTACTGCTTTTCCCTGTAGCAACATGTCTTTTTTTCGTTTTAAATGCTCTAATAATGGACGTTCTACCATCATATTTTCGCCAAAAGGATTGATTACAATACCTTTGGTGTCTTCGTTTCTTAACACCAATGCCAAATAATCTTCCAACGTTAACAGTAAAGTCTTTGGCTCTAAAATTTCATGCCATTTATTTACTTCATTCCAATCTGTAAATGCCGGATAATATTTAGAACCGTCCGGTGCTGTAAGCATTGGAAGCTGCATCTGGGTATTCTGTTCAAATGTTGCAGTTCCATCTTCCTTACGTACCGGTTCGTGTGTCAGCATCATGGCAGATAAAAATCTTGCATTCATTGCCAGTTCTTCATATACCAGATTCATCATTTCTTCCGTTGGATTTCCCACTGCCTGACGCATCAATCCCTGAATACGTGGATTTGCAATCGGTTCATTGATATCTTCTGTATTCGGTTTCACATTTGTAACAATATCTCCTGCATGCAACTTGTCCGCTGTAATATTTTCCAATAAAATCCCTACCGGTGTTCCATGAGCCGCTTTTTCCATCTGCCCCACCTGAGGGTTTTCCAAACCTAACACCTTAGATTCCAGCAAACTTTTTCCACGTCCTAATACATATATAGTATCATTTAACGCAATTTCACCATTTCGGATAATCCCCACTACAATGCAGCCTCTATCTTTTACTGTAAATATCTGTTCCACCATAAGTGTATAGATATCTCCAAGTTCTTTCTGACCTTCCACTTCCTTCGGTTCTTCTGCTGTCTTCGCTTCCTGTGCTTCCTCGTTCTTTACTTCTTCCTTTATCTCATCTGTACCTTTCCCCTGCTTCGCTTCCTTTTTTCCAAACAACTGATTCCATAATCCCATCGAGTGCTTCCCCTTTTCTTTCATAATTGTGTATTTTGTTTTACAAGTTTATATCTTACCATATTTTCGGGGATTTGTATAGGAAGGAGATGGATTATTCGAGTTTTTTTGGTGCGGCGGACGCTCCTAAGAGGCACAACGACTTTTCGGGAAGGCAGAGGCAACGTGAAGACGAACTAACTGTCAACTGCGACTACGACGCTCCGGAGAGCCGTCGCGCCGAGTCTTCGTAGACAGTGGATTTCGTCTTCACTAAAAACGCCTCTTAAATCGCCTTCCCGAAAAGTCGTTGTGCCTCTTAGGAGCTGTTCTTGGCAAGCCAAAAATTCGAATAATGCAAGTCTGCCATTTGAAATTTTCCACCCACAGCTTATGCCTACACCAAAAATTTCCTTAGACGCCCTTCAAGAGTTTTTCTAATGGGAATCCATATGCTCGAACAAAGCAAGCTCAACTTGGCGTTTTCCACGCACAGCCCATGGTAGGGACAGAAGCTTGCCTTTGCAGGCAGTCAGGGAACGTTTTTAGCGGAGTTGAAATCCACTTCTTAGCAAGCACTTAGTGAGGAGCCCCTCCAGCGACGAACTTAGTGCGGCTTAGAAGTTAGTTCAACGCAGCGTTGTTTCCCGCCTGCGAAGGCAAGCTTCTGTCCCTACCATGGGCGTACAATCACCAACTTCCCCTTGCATTTCACCCGGCATATCGCTTCCCATCCACCAAACACTCTTTCAAGAAGTCCCCCTCATACACCAGCTTCATGGTGAAAAAGTCCTCCCTCTCCTGCAGCAGTCGAAGAAATATTTTATCCCCTTCCCAGAGGTTCAATTCGTTCAATCTGTTTTTTGCTACCCAGACCAGTTCTCCTTCGTCGCATTCTTTTATTTCTCCGCTGAATTTGTCCGCAGTGTACAGACACATATATTCTGTATTCCATCCTTCACAGACAAAGGTTATCAATCCTCTGAATTTCCAGGATTCTAAGGTTAAGCCGGTTTCTTCTTTTACTTCTCTGAGAAGACATTCTTCGGGGCTTTCGTCTTTTTCGAAGTGGCCGCCTACGCCAATCCATTTGTCTTTATTTACATCTACTTCTTTTTTTACACGGTGAAGCATTAAATATTGTTCCTCTTTTTCAATATAGCATAATGTGGTTAATGGGCTTCTTTCGTTTTGTGACATAAGTTTTTCCTTCTTTCGTTTTTTTCTGTTTATTCTATAAGTTCCAATGAATCAAATAAGGTTTCTACTTCTTTTAATAATTGTTCTTGCCGGATTTTCTTTAAAACTCTACAATTCCCATTCCTTTTAAAACAGAGCTGCCCAGTATAATTAAAATAAACACAGGAGCCACATATTTAATAATCACGCGATATATTTTTTCACTTTTAAATTCACTGCTCTCAGACACTTCATCCACAATTACCTGTGGTGTAATCACGAACCCAACAAACACGCAGGTTAAAAATGCCACAACCGGCATCAGCACACTGTTGCTGAAGAAATCTAAAAAGTCTAAAATAGAAAATCCTAAAATCTGTACCCTGCTCCACATACCAAATCCCAAAGAAGACGGAATGGCAAAAAGCCAGGAAAGTCCCGCAATAATCAGACAGATTTTTATGCGATGCAGTTTCGTTGCTTCTTCCAAAAAGGACACAAGCGTTTCCATCATGGATATAGCGGATGTCAATGCCGCAAACAATACCAGCACGAAAAACAATCCACCCATAAAATCTCCCAGTGCCATACTTTCAAATACCTTAGGCAAGGTAATAAACATCAGACTGGGACCGGAACTAAGCACCGATTCATCTCCCCCAGAAAAGGCAAACACCGAGGGAATCACAATCAGCCCCGACAAAAAAGCTATGGCTGTATCAAATATTTCTATTTGGCGCACACAGGATTCCAACTGCTCCTTTTTTCCAAGGTAGGAACCATAGGTAATCATAATCCCCATCGCTAACGACATGGAATAAAACAACTGCCCCAAAGCCGCTAACACCAGTCCTGCAGAAAATTTGCTGAAATCCGGCTTCAAATAATAGACAACACCGCTCCATGCCCCTTCTCTGCTTACTGCATAAACTGCAATTCCTACAGATAAAATTATCAACACAGGCATCAGTATTTTACTGACTTTTTCCACACCCTTTTGCACTCCCAGCATTACCACTCCGGTAGTTATAATAATAAATACGCTAAGGCACAAAACAGGCTCACCAGTTTCTGCTAAAAATGCATCAAAATATCCTTCTTGGGTAGTTTCTATCCCTCTCCCAGTCAAAAACGCCGCAAAATACTTGATAACCCAGCCTCCAATAACACAGTAATAGGGAAATATCAAAATAGGTACTGCGCATGCCACATACCCCAACCAACGATATTTTTCATTTAATATTCCAAAGGCATTTAATGCACTTTTCCCGGTTTTTCTGCCAATGGCAACCTCCGTTAACATCAGCGCAAAGCCAAATGTCACCGCAAGCACAAGGTATACCAGCAAAAACGTTCCTCCTCCATAATGTGCCGCCAGATAAGGAAAACGCCATAAATTCCCAAGCCCCACCGCCGAACCTGCCGCCGCCAGGACAAAACCAATTTTTCCGGAAAAACCTTTCTTTTCTTTCATATATAAACCCACTTTTCTTTTTTCTTATATAGTTCCTTATTTATGGTTTATTATGCATTTTTCCGAAAATATGCTCTTAATCTTCTGGGCTAGATTGCAAATCCAAACAGACAATTTCCGGTAAATTAAATAACCGCAGAGGAATCACGCTGTTTCCAAGCCCTCTGCTGATTATCATTGTAGTATTTTCCGCCCTATGCTGCCCTTCTGTATATTCCGGAAGGAAACCCTGATCCGGAGCCACAATGCCACCCACAAAAGGGAGTCTAAATTGTCCACCGTGAGCATGCCCGGAGAACACCAAATCCACACCCGCTTCACAATACTGTGCAAAATATTGTGGTTCATGAGCCAGCACTATGGTTACATTATCTTTCTCCAAATCACTTACCATGTGATTCAATGTAGCATCTGCCAAGTTTTCATCATTCAAACCAATTATTGAAAGGTGGCTGTCAGCTTTTTCTATGGTTACCACTTCGTTTTCAAGACATTTCACTCCAAGATGATTCAGCTTATCTATAAGCATTGATTTATCCTTTTGATTTAACCAGTTTTCGTGATTTCCAGTTACATAATAAGTTGGAGAGAGGTTAACTACCTGCTCTGCAAAGGTAAGTGCTGCCTCTATATCTGTATGATTGGAGTCCACAAGGTCACCTGTCAGCAAAATCATATCCGGCTTTAATTCTTCTATTTTTTGAATTAATTTTTGATTGTTTTTGCCAAATTCTTTGTTATGTAAATCAGATATTTGAAGAATCCGGTAACCATCCCATTCCGGGGATATTTTTTTATTTTCATAAGAATAATGAGTTACCGTCATCCAATTATTCTGGTGCCAGCAAAAACAGAGGGCAAATATTATCATTATAACAATAATTATGGGCTTTTTTCTTTTCATATTTCTTACTCCACTCTTATAAATTTGTTTTCCGCCTCAGAGTACTCATGGACTTAACCGCTTTCTCCTGTCTGTAATATCTCTAAAAGTGCATCCCGCTTATATCTGTCATAGTCATTCTCTGGTCCAACTCTAATTTCTCCATCTTGACTACTAAGCAAAAGCACGGCATCTTTCAAGTACTGCTCCATCTTTTCTGCCCACTTATCATAAGACTCCTGCTCTATTTCACCACCAAAGTCAAAAGCTGCTCCATCAGCTACATACGCTACCAGCTTCCTTTCTGACTGCTCACCAAAATAGTATAAACAATAGGAACATTCGCCATATCCATCTCTGCTATCAAAATGCAGTTCAAAAATATAGTCTTTCCCACCTATCGTCACCAGATAAATGTTGGTCCAGCCTGCCCGGGCTGTATGGGCTTCTATACTAAACGGTTCTTTCGCAGAATCCTCACTACAGACTAACACCATACCACTATCGCCATCTCCCACATTTCCGGTATATACTTCTACTAACTCTGTATTATCTTTGTCATGATTCAGATTTGTCTTGTAAGAACTTTTCAATGAATAATAATCCTTCACACTAAAATTTTCGTAGAAGTAATGGTCTTTTGGAACGGTCAGTAAATTTGAAATATACGGATAGGGATTCTGCAAAGTGATACTTGTAATCACACCATCCTTGACTTGACACAAACATTCTGCACCTTCGTATCCATATTCCTCAGATGCTTCGCTGCGGCTATCAATGTAATCTGTAAATGCCTCAAAATTTACTTCCGTACTTTCCGTAATCCCTACGGTTTCATTTACATAAAATTTTGCATTTTCATCAAATACAAAGGATTTCGCCGGAATCTCTCCATTCTTTCGAGCCAAATTGTAATCAAAATAATATTCTTCTTCATACTTTGGATAATCAAACGCCCAAGAATCTATGACTCTTTCACTTCGGGAAATATTGTATACAAACAAATGAAGTGTTACATCCCCTTCCCAGACATTTAACTCTGCCAACTGCTGTAATTGCTCTGCGGAAATATCAGACGTATTATCATTTCCAATCAGCCCCATCCCACGATAAAGCACGCCATTTACCTCCATAAAAGGAGCATAATTTCCTATTTTCGTTTCCATCAGGTTATCAATTTCATCCTGCTCAAAATAATCGGATAGGAACGTTTGCAAATCCTTTAAACTTTCATCTTTTACCGGAAGGTAATAAATCACTTCATCTTCCGACCATACCGGTTCTGCTTCTCCATCCACCTCCGGCTCTCCGGTTCCGTTGAACCAACTTAGGATTTCTTCCTTAGAATAGGATGGCATGATGGTTTCATTTTCCTCAGGAACTAACCTAAAAATAGCTCCATCATAAAGAACTGCACAAAGCCTTTCATCCGTCACACCCGGTACTTTGGATTCTTCTGCAAGATATTTAAAGGTTTCTTTATCCACTTCAAAGGTAATATGGTACAAACCATCCTCCGTTTCACCTTTCAACTTTCCATCTTGTACGTGATAAGTATAACTACCCACAGGCAGATAAGATGATAAAGGGTCCACCGAAAAG
This sequence comes from uncultured Lachnospiraceae bacterium, assembly GCA_964450185.1. Taxonomy (GTDB): domain Bacteria; phylum Bacillota; class Clostridia; order Lachnospirales; family Lachnospiraceae; genus RUG11237. Next base: position 31,209 of record CAYVCL010000032.1, read on the forward strand.
ACAAAGCTTTTTTCTTCTGCATCAATAGATAATCTCGGTTTTACTCTCCCATCTTCGCTTCCCACCATGCAATAAGTACCCGATACAATTTCACTTTGCTGCCCAGTAATGGTTGCCAAAAATCCAAATCCCACGGTCAAAACTACCAGAATACAAACAGGAATCACCACTTTGGGTTTCTTGGCAATTGCCATAATACGCTGTTTTAAACTATTTTTCTCTGTTGTCATAGTCGTTGCTACAGAGAAATAATCTTTCGTGCTTCCTTTTACTCTAATCAGGCTTAGAAGCGTCTTTCCATAGTCTAGTCTTTCTTCTTCTCCCAAAAGTCTTAAT
>CAYVCL010000033.1:0-30596 GCA_964450185.1 uncultured Lachnospiraceae bacterium
ATATCATACGGGAGGGGTTCTATGAGGTTGCAAAAAAAGAAAATAACAGCGATTGTTATGTTATTTATACTCACATTTACTTTGGTTGACGTTCCGATGTTTTCGGTACAAGCAGCAGACGTGATTGATATTACGGATTCAGAGTTGCTTGAGATTGTCGGAGTGGAAGATGTTACCTATAGTGGACGTGAGATTGTTCAAAATATTACGATAAAATATGACGGTAATACAATGGTAGAAAATACCGATTATTATTGTTTGTATACGAACAATACCAATGCAGGAACAGCTACAATCAGAATTGTGGGAAAAGGAAACTACACGGGGGCAGAAGAAGTTTCTTTTCAGATTAAGAAGGCGATTCCTGACTATTCTATCAATAGTTCTATTACAGGAACTTATGGTGACACGATTGGTGATATTGAATTACCGAAACGTGACAATGGTGTGTTTACATGGAAGGAAGAATTGGATCAGGAAACAGGAGAGCCTGGAGAACACAATTTTTATTTAACTTTTACACCGAATGATACCAGAAATTATGAAATTGTAGATGATATTCTTGTTACAGTGGAGATTTTTCAGCGAAATATATCAGAAGCGGAAGTAGAAGGAATTACAGATGCGGTGTATTGCGCAGAACCAGTTGTCTATGACCCCGTCATTACATGGAATGATAAGACATTGGTAGAGAATAAAGATTATACGATCACTTTTGATAAGAACACCAATGCAGGAACAGCGTTGGTTACAATTACCGGAATTGACCATTATACCGGAACGATTGAGAAGACATTTACCATTGCCAAGGCAGATCCTGATTATGGTGAAATTGGAATATTAAGTGCAGTTTATAGAGATTGCTTGGGAGATATTACTCTGCCTTCCAGAGAAAATGGAACGTTCATTTGGGAATATAGTCAAAGTATGGATGTAGGTAAGGTGGGAACCACTTCATCCCTGATTCGTTTTGTGCCAAATGATAAAGCAAACTATAATATTATTAAGAATATTCCGGTTGAGATTAAAGTAGATAAAAAAGACATTGCGAAGGTAACCTTTTCTGAAATGAAGTCTAAGGTATATACCGGGGAGGAACAGACACAGAACATTTATATCAAAGATGGTGATGTGAAGTTGGTTCGCGATAAGGATTATACGGTAGAATATCAGGACAATATTGAAGTTGGAACAGCGAAGGTAATTATAACAGGTGTAGACAATTACACCGGAGAAAAGGTTTTGGAATTTGCTATTGAGAAGGCGGTTCCTAAATATCCTAAATTGGCTGTTTCTACAGCGATTTATGGACAAACACTTGCTGATGTGGAGATTATGGAAGAAGCAGAAACTACGGAAGTTTCAGATGAAGTTGAAACAACAGACGATACAGAAGCCGCAGAAGAAGTAAGCAAAGTGGAATATATAGAGGGTAAATTCTATTTCGAAGACGATTTGAACACGGAAGTGGGAGAAGTTGGAATTAACAGCTTTTATGTGACATTTAAGCCTACAGACAGTAAGAATTACAGTGAGGTGGAACACATTAAGGTGAAAGTTAGGGTAGAACCTTTAGATATGTCTTCCGCACAGGTGCTGGGAGTAACCGATGGCTATGCCGCAGGAAATGAAGTGAAACCTGAAGTTTCTGTAAAATTCCAGAATGAACTTTTAGTATATGGCAAAGATTATTCTTTGGGTTATGCGAACAATGTTTATCCGGGACAGGCAGCAGTGGTGGTGAAAGGAATTGGAAACTATACTGGAAAGATAGTTACCTTTTACCAGATATTAGAATAAGGATAAGAAACAATGAATTATAAAAAAGTTCCAATGTATGGCATGTTTATAGCCCTTGCATTGATTATGAGCTATATTGAAAGTATTCTTCCTTTACATATGGGAATTCCGGGAGCCAAAATAGGGCTCCCGAATATTGTAATTGTTATTGCATTATACAAAGCAGGAGAAAAGTCAGCTTGCATTATTTCGATGATTCGAATTATTCTGGTTGGCTTTTTGTTTGGGAATTTATTTGGCATTGTATACAGCATTATGGGAGCATTGTTTAGCTTAGGTGTAATGATTTTACTGAAACGAAAGACCGATTTTTCAGTTTATGGAGTCAGTACGGCAGGCGGTATTATGCATAATGCCGGACAGCTTGTGGCGGCGATAATTTTTATGGAAACAAAGGAATTGATTTATTATCTGCCGGTATTGACTGTGGTCGGCACAATTACGGGAATACTGGTTGGAATTGTCAGCGGAAACTTATTAAAACGTCTTCCGTCATAAATAAAAGAATAAAAATAAAGACAGGTGAAAAAATGATAGGCTTTGTAAAAGGAACAATTGCAGATTTTGAAGAAGACATGGTTATACTGGAGGTTCAGGGAGTAGGTATGAATATAAGAGCTACCACTCAAACCTTAACCAATATAGGTAATCTTGGAGATGAAGTAAAACTTTATACTTACCTTTATGTGAAGGAAGATGCGTTGGTATTGTATGGTTTTCCTTCCAAGGAGGATATGAGAATATTTAAGCTTTTGATTACCGTAAATGGCATTGGTCCGAAAGGTGCATTAAGCATTTTAAATGCCATTTCGCCGGATGAATTAAGATTTGCTATTTTGGCAGGCGATAGTAAGGCGATTGCAAAAGCACCGGGGATTGGTGCAAAGACAGCCAGCCGTGTTATTTTGGATTTGAAGGATAAACTTTCCTTAGAAGAAGCTTTCGAGGCGAAATTAAGCCATAACAGTGAAGCATTAGCTTCCGGAGCAGACAATAATGCAAAGGCAGAAGCAATCGAGGCACTTACGGCATTGGGTTATTCTCCTTCCGAAAGCTTAAAGGCAGTAAACAGTGTAGAAATTGATGGCAGCATGGATACGGAAGCAATCCTTAAAGCGGCTTTAAAACATATTAGTTTTTAGGAGTTTGACATGGCAAAGAGAATTATTACTACTGATGTATTAGAAGAAGATAAGAAAATAGAGGGAGGTTTAAGACCTCAGACATTAGATGAATACGTTGGTCAGGCAAAAGCAAAAGAAACCCTGAAAATATATATAGAGGCTGCAAAACAAAGGAATGAAGCACTGGATCATGTATTGTTTTATGGTCCGCCGGGGTTAGGAAAAACCACGTTGGCAGGAATTATTGCCAATGAGATGGGGGTCAACTTAAAGATTACCTCTGGTCCAGCCATTGAAAAGCCGGGAGAAATGGCAGCGATATTGAACAATCTTCAAGAGGGTGATTTACTGTTTGTAGATGAAATTCACCGCTTAAACCGTCAGGTGGAGGAAGTTTTGTATCCTGCTATGGAAGACTATGCCATTGACATTATGATTGGAAAAGGAGCAGGAGCGCGTTCTATCCGGTTAGACTTGCCTAAGTTTACTTTGGTGGGTGCAACTACCAGAGCAGGGTTGTTGACAGCGCCTTTACGCGATCGTTTTGGCGTGGTGAGTAAATTGGAATTTTATTCTACAGAGGAGTTAACAACCATTATCTTACGGTCTGCCCAGCTATTGAATGTGGAAATTGAGAAACAAGGGGCAGTAGAAATGGCAAGACGTTCCAGAGGAACGCCAAGACTGGCGAACCGCCTGTTGCGTCGTGTCAGAGATTTTGCTCAGGTAAAATATGATGGCGTGATTACCAATGAAGCGGCAAACTTTGCGCTGGATTTGTTAGACGTAGATAAGTTGGGCTTAGACCATGTAGACAGAAACATTCTGACTACAGTAATAGAGAAGTTTAATGGCGGTCCGGTGGGACTGGATACATTGGCAGCAGCCATAGGAGAGGATTCCGGCACCATCGAAGAGGTATATGAACCATATTTGATTAAAAACGGGCTGTTGGCAAGAACGCCGAAGGGAAGAAAAGTTACAGATTTTGCATACAAACATTTGGGGCTGGAACTTTAATCATACTTTTCTTGACGGGATTCCGGGGATAGCGTATACTTGTTAAGAGAAATGTTAGGAGGCAGAGTATGGCAGAAAAGACAAATGCACAGGTATTAATAGGTGGGAAAATATTCACATTAAGCGGTTATGAAAGTGAAGAATATTTACAGAAAGTAGCTGCATATATAAATGGAAAATTAAACGAATTAAAGGAATCAGAAAGCTTTTTAAAACAGCCTTATGATATTCAGGCAACATTGACCGAACTGAATATTGCAGATGATTATTTCAAGGCAAAAAAGCAGTTGGATATTTTAGAAACAGAAATTGAAACAAAAGATAAAGAAATCTATGATTTGAAGCATGAATTAATTTCCGCTCAGATTAAGGTAGAATCTGATGAAAAGACAATCGCTGAATTGAGAGAAGAATTAAGTGAGATACAGCAGAAGGTGATTAAACTGGAAGCTGAGTTGGAAGATTATAAGGAATTGCTGGATGAAAAATAAGGCTGTCTTATGACAGCTTTTTTCATTCGTTTTCTGTTAGTCTAAGTTTAAGATAGAAGGAGCAATTATGAAAAACGAAATTGAATTGCTGGCACCGGCAGGTTCTTATGAAGGTCTTGTGGCAGCAATTAACGCAGGGGCAGATGCCGTTTATATTGGAGGCAAAAAATTTGGTGCCAGAGCGTATGCAGATAATCCGGAAGAAGATATGCTGATAGCCGGTATCCGCTATGCTCATTTGCAAGGAAAAAAGGTGTATATGACAATCAATACACTTTTAAAGGAAAAGGAACTTCAGGGTGAACTGTATGATTATGTGAAAGGCTATTACGAAGCAGGACTGGATGCAGTAATCGTACAGGATTTAGGAGTGTTTTCTTTTTTAAAGAAACATTTTCCGGATTTGCCGCTGCATGCCAGTACCCAGATGACGGTTACCGGTGTGGAAGGGGCAAAATTTTTAAAAGAGCAAGGTGCGAAACGAGTAGTTTTGGCAAGAGAACTTTCCTTGGAAGAAGTAAAAGAGATTTGTGAGAAAGCTTGTGTTGAGATAGAATGTTTTGTTCACGGAGCAATTTGTTATTGTTATTCTGGACAATGTTTGTTTAGCAGCTTCTTGGGTGGCAGAAGTGGAAATCGAGGCAGATGTGCTCAGCCTTGCCGTCTTCCATACACAACCTATGAAGGGAAAAAGGTAAACAGCAAAAAGAAAGAGTTGTATCCATTAAGCTTAAAGGATATGATGACCATAGAATATCTTCCAGAACTGATAGAAGCCGGTATTACCTCCTTTAAAATTGAAGGGCGAATGAAACGTCCGGAATATGCGGCGGGAGTAGTGGAAATATACAGAAAGTATATTGATATGTATTTAAAAGATGCAAAGAACTTCCGTGTAGAGCAAAAGGACAAAGACCGATTGCTCCAGTTATATAGTCGTAGTGGAAATTCCACAGGATATTATAAACAGCATAACGGAAGAAACATGATTACGCTGGAAAATCCTGCTTATGTTTCCGGAGAAGATGCATTATTTCAGAGTTTGAAGGAAAAGTATACCAATCAGACAAAAAAGAAAAATATTTCGGGAATCTTAAGAGTATTCAAAGGAAAACCTTTAGAAATGGATGTTACACTACAAGATATGCAAATTAGCGTTTCCGGCGCTTTGGTTGAACAGGCTCAAAACCAGCCGTTAGCGAAGGAACGTATTGAAAAGCAGATGCGCAAAACAGGGGCTACCTGCTTTCAATTTGAACAGTTAGAAATCCAGATGGATTCCGATATATTTGTACCAATGCAGGCAATCAATGAAATACGAAGAAATGCTTTAGATGAACTGGAACGTGAAATTTTTAAGCCATATGAACGTAACGTGCCGCAAAATTCCTTGCTGAAAGAAGAAGCAAAAGCTTTAAACAAGGAAAAAGAGGGCAGACAGCCTGTGTTACATGCTTCCGTGGAAACAAAAGAACAACTGGAAAATCTGCTTACGCTGGATGAAGTACAGGGAATATATATCGACAGCAGTATGTTTTCTATCAGAGATTGGAATCAGTATTTACAGTCTATGGAAGAATGTATGCAAAAGCTTCGTCAGGCAGGAAAAAAAGCCTACTATTACATGCCTGCTATTTTTCGGGCGGATACCAGAAATAAGTTTTCAAAGTTTGGCAAAGAATTGTTGGCACTTCCAATGGATGGTGTAGTAATTCGAAATCTGGAAAGTCTTGTATGGTTAAAAGAACAGGGATATACTGGGGAAATTATCAGTGATTATAACTTATATACATTCAATAAAGAAGCAGAAGCATTTTTAAGAGAAAACGGAGTAGAGATTACTACATTGCCTTTGGAATTAAATGAATATGAAATGAAGGAAGTAAATCAGGGGAATGTTTTGCTTACGGTATATGGACATATTCCGTTTATGGTTTCTGCCCAGTGTGTTAACAAAACAATTAACGGATGTGATAGCAAAACAGGAAAAATGCTTACTTTAAAGGACCGTTACAAAAAAGATTTCTATGTGAAAAATTATTGTGATTATTGTTACAATATTATTCGAAATGGTGTTCCTCTCTCTTTGCTTGGAGCACAAAAGAGTATTAAAAATATCAATCCTATGGGAATTCGACTGATGTTTTCAAAAGAAAGTGGTAGAGAAGCTTACAACATAGCCAAAGCTTTTGCTTGTCAGGATGCGGCAAAGGAAGAAGTGTTGTTTACAGAATTTACCAGAGGCCACTTGAAAAAGGGCGTAGAATAAGTCAGTTCAGGGAGGATAGTTAAAATGATTGATTTACTGATTGAACTCTCAAAATATATATTTATTATTATGGTTGGCATGTATACGTATTTTAGCTTTCGTATTTTTTCAAAGAAAGATGAAGACGCTAAGAATCTTTTGTGCCTGAAACAGAAAGTGATTTTCTTTTTGATGCACTTTATGATGAACTTCATAATTTTCATGAAAACAGACAGTATGGAGCTGATTATATTTTATCTGGCTCAAGTAGTGTTTTTTGCAGCCTTGCCAGCGCTTTACAGTGCCATTTATCCAAAATCATCAAAATTGTTAGTAAACAATATGTGCATGTTATTGATGATTGGCTTTGTGATGCTTTCCAGACTGGATTTTGACAGAGCAGTAAGACAGTTTGAAATTGTAGTGGTTTCTGCAGTGATTACATTATTTATACCATATTTGATAAAGAAACTTACATTCTTAAAGGATTTAACTTACTTTTATGCGGGAGCAGGAATTATTCTTTTGGCAATCGTATTTATTATCGGACAAGTAACTTATGGAGCAAAATTATCCTTTGAAATTGCCGGAGTGGGAATCCAGCCTTCTGAGTTTGTTAAAATTATATATGTATTCTTTGTGGCGTCCATGTTGTGTAAATCCAAGGAGCTTTATCAAGTGGTACAAACCAGTATTTTTGCCGGAATTCATGTGATTATTCTGGTGCTTTCCAAGGATTTGGGTAGTGCACTTATTTTCTTTATTGCATATTTGTTTATGCTGTATGTTGCTACACATAAGGTATTATATCTTGGCGCAGGAACATTGCTTGGATGCGTTGCGGCAGTGGCGGCTTACTTTATGTTTAATCACGTGCGTGTGCGTGTACTTGCTTTTACAGATCCTTTTAGTGTAATCGATAATGAAGGCTATCAGGTGACTCAGTCCTTATTTGCCATTGGTACCGGAGGATGGTTTGGTATGGGACTGTATCAGGGATGTCCTAAATTGATTCCCGTGGTGGAAGAAGATTTCATTTTTTCGGCTATTTCGGAAGAATTGGGACTCTTGTTTGCCTTGTGCGTGATTTTAATTTATTTGAGCTGTTTTGTGATGTTTATACATATTGCAATGCAGATTAAGGATGAGTTTCATTGCCTTTGTGCCACAGGACTTGCCTGTGTTGTGGCTTTCCAAACATTTTTAACCATTGGCGGTGCAGTGAAATTTATTCCATCTACGGGAGTGACTTTGCCGCTTATCAGTTACGGTGGAAGCTCCTGCTTTAGTACGATGATTATATTTGCGATTATTCAGGGAATTTATATTTGCCAAAAAACAAAAACATCCGGAAAACGTAAAAAGGAGGTTTCCTAGTATGAAATTTTCATCTTTGTTTCATAATAAGAAGAAAAAGTCAAAGTCCAGAAATGAGGAACAGGATTACGATTTGTATATTGAAAATTATGACGATTACGTGCAGGAAGATTATCTGGTGGACCGAAAAAAGCCGAACAACGGAAAACAATTAATGCTTTTAACGTATGTTTTCGTGGCTGTTTTTGTGGCGATGATGGGATATACCGTATATTATCAGGCGGTAAAAAGTCCTGAAGTCATTAACAGTTCCTACAACAAAAGACAGAACGTACTTTCAGATAAGGTTGTGCGTGGCAAAATCTTATCTAATAAAAAGGAAGTGTTAGCAGAAACACAGGTGGCTTGGGATGGAACAGAAACCAGATATTACCCTTATGGTGATGTGTTCGCTCATGTGGTGGGATATGCTGCCAAGGGAAAATCCGGGATAGAATCCAATGCGAACTTCACCTTACTTCGTTCCAATGCATTCCTTTTAGAGAGAGCGAAAAACATGTTGCAGGGCGAAAAAAGTATTGGCGATAATGTGGTGACTACACTGGATATAAGCCTGCAAAAAACAGCTTACAATGCGTTGGGAAATTATCGTGGAGCGATTATTGTAATGGAACCGGAAACCGGAAAAATTCTGACCATGGTTTCCAAACCGGACTTTGACCCGAATACCATGGAGAGTTCCTGGGATTCCCTGGTAGCAGATACTTCCGGAGAGAGCAGATTGTTAAACCGTGCAACTCACGGTGTGTATCCGCCGGGTTCTACCTTTAAGATTATTACAACACTTGCTTATCTTAGACAGAACAGTGATATCAATTCTTACCAGTATGATTGTACAGGAAGCATTACAAAAGACAATGTGACCATTAATTGTTATCACAACAGCGTTCATGGAACCATTGATTTGAAAACATCTTTTGCAAAATCCTGTAATTCTTCTTTTACTAATATTGGATTGAGTCTGGATAAGAAGGGATTTGCAAAGACATGTAATGATTTGTTGTTTAATCAGAAGCTTTCTCTGCCATTTTCATATAAGCAGAGCAGTGTTTCCATATCCGAAGATTCCGATACAGACGAAGTGATGCAGACTGCCATTGGACAGGGAAAAACCCAGATGACACCGTTACATATGGCAATGATTACCTCTGCCATTGCAAATAAAGGAACCCTTATGAAGCCTTATTTGATTGATTCTGTGGAAAATTATGAAGGAACCGTAATAAAAGAATATTCTCCAAAGAAATCATGTACAATAATGAGTGATACAGAAGCAGAAACCTTGAAAGAATTGATGAGGGCGGCAGTTACGGAAGGAACAGCATCAAAATTGTCTACTTCCACCTATACCGCTTATGGAAAAACCGGTTCTGCAGAATACAATGATGAAAAAGGGAAAAGCCATTCCTGGTTCACCGGATTTGCAGAAGCCAATGGAAAGACGGTTGTAGCCACAATTATTGTGGAAGGAGCGGGTTCCGGAAGTGAATACGCAGTTCCTATCGCAGGAAAATTATTTTCAGAATATTTTACAAATGAATAAAGCAAATTCATTGACTTAGATTCTAAAAAGCGTTATACTTATTGCAGTCTTTATTCGTGGAGAACCACACTTTTGAGGACACACCATTGACGGACAAGTCAATAAAAACAGGAGGAATTGCAATGATAGAAGCAACGAGCTGTGGCGGTGTGGTCATATTTAGAGGAAAAATTTTATTGTTGTACAAGAATTTTAAAAATAAGTATGAAGGCTGGGTTCTGCCAAAGGGTACTGTTGAGCAAGATGAGGAGTATAAAGATACCGCAACCAGAGAAGTACTGGAAGAAACAGGTGTACATGCCCAGATTATTAAGTATGTTGGAAAAAGTCAATATTCATTCAGCGTGCCGGATGATGTGGTGGAAAAGGACGTACACTGGTATCTTATGATGGCAGACAGTTATTACAGTAAACCGCAACGGGAAGAATATTTTGAGGATTCAGGGTATTACAAGTATCATGAGGCGTATCATCTTCTAAAGTTTGCAAATGAAAAGCAGATTTTAGAAAAGGCTTACAATGAATATCTTGAGTTGAAACGCTGTAATTTATGGGGCAATCGTAAATACTTTTAATGCGACAAAATTTGTGTTTTGTTGTCGTGAATTACAGTAGAGGACCGAGCAGATAATATGCTCGGTCTGTCTGTTCATATAGGGGATTGATTAGAGAATATGAAACGTATTAAATGGTATCGAAAATTGTATATGAGTGAAAATGCGAAGAAGAAACGCCGTGAGATTGTGTGGAAAGTAAAACACAAAGCGGGGCTTTTAAATACCTTTCTGATAACGATACCCCGGTATGGAAATAATCAGTTGGAGATTATAGATTCCTCGGAGTTATTACAGAAACATTATAATTATACTACCACCTATGTAGTAGGGATTGCCATTGGATATGAACAGGCGTTAGAGCTTGTAGAAAGAATCGTGTCGGATGTACTGGCAGAAACCAAACATGTCCGGATTCGGGAATATTTTCAAAAGGATTTCCCGGAAATACAGTAAGCCATTACTGTATATGTTTATAGAAAATAAAATGGGAGTGTAACATGGCTGGCGTAATTGTAACCATATTAAAAATCATTGGAATAATATTAGTATCCATACTTGCACTGCTTCTTATACTGATTGGAATTTTCTTATTTCTTCCAGTTCAGTATCAGTTAAGAGGAAGTAAGGATGCAGAGAAAGCAGAACTCTCTCTTTACGTAAACTGGTTATGTCACCTGTTTCGCATCCGGGTAAATTATGGACAGGATAACGGGCTTGTATATTCCGTAAAACTGTTATTTTTTCAGCTGTTTCCTCAAAAAGAGAAGCCGGAAAAGCCGGAGAAACCTCAAAAAGAGAAGAAACCGAAAAAAAAGGAAAAGCCGGAAAGAATAGAAGAGCCAAAAGAAAAAGCAGAAGTGAAAGATAAGCCGGACATAGCAGAGTCGGAGCGAATAAAACAGCCGGATAAAACCGTGGAAATCAGAGATACTAACCATAAATCGGCAGATAAAAGGAATGAAACTCCAAGAAAGAAAGCAAAAGAAACATTCACATTTGGAAACATATGTGATAAAATAAAGGGGATTTGTTCCAGTTGTGAGAAATTTAAGAAATTTATCACCAGCAAAGAAGTAAAGGGAACGTTAAAATTTTTAAATGAGCAGAGGAAATATCTGGTTCGTCATTTGAAACCATCGAAAGCAGATGTATACCTGCATTTTGGGACAGAAGACCCGGCATTGACAGGGCAGATTCTGGCAGCACTTAGTGTGTTATATCCTTTTTATGGATACCGACTGGATATCGAACCGGATTTTGAACAGGTAGTTTTGGAAGGAAACGCATTTATCAAAGGAAACGTTCAGTTTTATGTGATATTGTTAACTGTATGGCGTGCATATAAAAACCAATATATACGAAAAATGATAGATAGAGTGAGAAAATAGGAGGAGTTTATTATGGCAGATTTTAGTTCAACAGTAGAATCTTTATTTAAGGGAATGGATAGCTTTATTTCATCCAAAACAGTAGTAGGGGAAGCGATTACCGTGGGCGATACCATTATTTTACCATTGGTAGATGTTTCTTTCGGTGTTGGAGCCGGAGCGTTCAGTGAAGATAAGAAAAACAGAGGTACCGGCGGAATGGGTGGAAAAATGTCACCAAGTGCTGTTTTGGTGATTCAGAATGGACAGACAAAATTGGTGAATATCAAGAATCAGGATGCAGTTACTAAAATTCTTGATATGGTTCCGGATGTGATTAACAAATTTACAGGAAAAGAATCTGGTGAAGAAAAAGAAAGTCCGGAAGTGACAAGTGCAATCGAAAACATAAAAGAACAGTAAAAAGATAGGTTAGAAAAGCTTTTTGTGCATATATTAGCATAAGAAGCTTTTTTGTTGGTGTGATGAAATGAGAAGGGTTATAGGATTTGCCTGTTTTTTTATAGCAGTTGGTATGGTAATTACCTTATTTATTGCCAACAGTTTTTTGTTTTTTGTGGTAGTAGTGGCATTGTTGTTGTTGGGATATAATATGTTTTGCTGCTAGATATTAATAGAAAATATAATAAACAAAATAAAAAAACCTGTATGACAAGCATACAGGCTTTCTTTTGATAAGATTAAGCTCTTTCAACTTTTCCGGAACGTAAGCAAGAAGTACATACGTACATTTTCTTTGCTCCACCGTTTACTTTAACCTTTACAGATTTCACGTTTGAGTTCCAAATTCTATTTGATCTTCTATGAGAATGGCTCACATTGTTTCCAAAATGAGCACCTTTCTGACATACTGCACATTTAGCCATGACTTTACACCTCCTTGAATAAATTGCCATTTACCAGTAAAATCACTCTGATATAAGCTCACAACATGCATATTTTAACAGAAACTGAACAAGAATGCAAGGAAAATTATTAAAAATATTCAAAAAACAGAAAAAATACAAAATTCGTATTTCCTTTTCCGTGAAAAGAGGGTATACTATATACACTGGTTTACCAGAAAAGAAGCTTGTGCTTCGTGAAATAAAGTAACAGGAGGTATTGGTATGAAGGGACATATGAATACAAATATGGGTGAGATTCTCGTTGATAATGAAGTGATTGCAAAATATGCCGGCTCTGTTGCCGTAGAATGTTTTGGGATTGTTGGGATGGCAGCATTAAATGTAAAAGACGGTCTGGTTAAACTTCTGAAAAAAGAATCTTTAACACATGGCATTAATGTTGCAGTAAATGATAATAAAATCACACTTGATTTTCATGTCATTGTTTCTTACGGGGTGAGTATTTCAGCAGTAGCAGATAATTTAATCAGCAATGTAAAATATAAAGTAGAAGAATTTACAGGTATGGAATTAGAAAAAATTAATATCTTTGTTGAAGGTGTACGAGTTATTGATTAAGGAGGATATATTGGTGACCATGAAACAGATAGATGCCAAGATGCTTTCTAATATGTTTTTGGCAGGAGCCAAGAATTTGGAGGCAAAAAAAGAATGGATTAATGAGTTAAATGTATTTCCGGTGCCGGATGGTGATACAGGAACAAATATGACAATGACAATTATGTCAGCAGCAAAGGAAGTTTCTGCATTGGAAAATCCAACCATTGAGGAACTGGCAAAGGCGATTTCTTCCGGTTCCCTCAGAGGAGCCAGAGGTAACTCAGGAGTTATCCTTTCACAGCTTTTGCGTGGACTCACTAAGGGATTTCGTGATTATGAAGCCATTGACGTAGATATTCTTGCTATGTCCATGGAAAAGGCGGTAGAAACTGCATACAAGGCAGTTATGAAGCCAAAAGAAGGAACTATCCTTACCGTTGCAAAAGGTGCAGCCGACAAGGCTTTGGAAATGGCAGAACGTACCGATGATTTAGAAGAATTTATGTCTGAAGTAATCAGTCATGCAGAATATGTTTTAAGCCAGACACCGGAAATGCTTCCAGTATTAAAAGAAGCAGGCGTGGTAGACTCCGGCGGTCAGGGATTATTAGAAGTATTAAAGGGTGCATTTGATGCGTTCCTTGGAAAAGAACTGGATTTGACAATTCAGGGTACAGCAGCACCAAAAGTAAATGCAGTAAACGCTGGCGAAGCAGCCGATATTAAATTTGGATATTGTACAGAATTTATTATTATGTTGGAAAAGAAATACACTATGGAAGATGAAAAGGAATTTAAAGCATATTTGTCTTCTATTGGAGATTCTATTGTTGCAGTATCTGACGATGATATTGTAAAAGTGCATGTGCATACCAATGATCCGGGGCTTGCTATTCAGAGAGCGTTAACTTATGGTTCTTTAAGCAATATGAAAATTGACAATATGCGTCTGGAACATCAGGAAAAACTGATTAAAGACGCAGAAAAGCTTGCAGCAGAGGAAGCACAGGAAGAACAGCCAAGAAAAGAAGTGGGATTCATTACCGTATCAACCGGTGAAGGAATCAAAGAAATATTTACAAGTCTTGGTGCAGACTATGTGATCGAAGGCGGTCAGACCATGAACCCAAGTACAGAGGACATGCTGAACGCTATTGAAAAGGTAAATGCAGATACTATTTTCATTTTACCAAACAATAAAAATATTATTCTGGCGGCAGAACAGGCAACACATCTTGTAGAAGATAAGAAAGTAATGGTTGTTCCTACCAAAACAGTTCCACAGGGCTTAACAGCTCTTATCAATTTTGTGCCGGAGAAGTCAGCAGAGGAAAATTTAGATTCTATGACACAGGAAATGGAACGTGTAAAAACCGGTCAGGTAACTTATGCTGTTCGTGAAACAAGCATTGACGGACATGAAATTAAACAAGGCGATATTATGGGAATCGGAGATAAATCCATTCTCTCTGTAGGAACTGATTTACAGGAAACTACAAAGGATATGATAAGTAAATTGGTTGATGATGAATCTGAATTAATCAGTATTTATTATGGCTCAGAAGCTACCGAAGAGCAGGCAGAAGAAATTGTTTCTTATATTGAGGAAGAATATCCTGATTTGGAAGTGGAAGTGCAGATGGGCGGTCAGCCAATCTATTATTATGTAATTTCTGTGGAATAACATTTTTATACAGTTAGTGATAACAAACCAAAAGATCATTCGCCTGGCGAGTGGTCTTTTTTGGTAGGGTGCAGGAAAGGGAAATTAATAAGAAAGGGACAGAACATGAAGCTGACAGACAGTATTACAACATTAAAAGGTATCGGCGATAAGACCGCTGCCTTATTTCATAAGCTGAATATCTATACGTTGGAGGATTTGGTGCGTCATTATCCAAGAGATTATGAAGAATACGAAGCACCGGTAGGAATACGCTTTGCGAAGCAAGACCAAGTAAATTCCTTGCGTGTTACCGTAAAACGAGTGGAAGGTGTAAAACGAGTTCGCAATCTTCAGATACTCAGTGTGGTGGCAGGAGATAGTGAAAATTCTATTTTCCTTACTTGGTTTAATATGCCATATTTAAAAAGCAAGCTTCGCTCCGGTGAAACGATTATTGTCCGTGGGATTCCTTCTATGAAAAACGGGCGTCTTACCATGGAACAGCCGGAACTGTTTCTGGAAGGCGAATACGAAAAGAAACAGGGACAGTTGCTGCCAAAATACCCACTGACGAAAGGACTTACCAGCAATGCCATAGGAAAAGCAGTGCGTCAGGTGTTGGATTCCGGTGTGTTAGAGAGGGAATTTCTTCCGCTGTCTATTCGCAAAGAAAATGAGTTGGCAGAATATAATTATGCCATTTCTACCATTCATTTTCCAGAAAAAATGGAAGATTTGGTGTTTGCCAGAAAACGTCTGGTGTTTGATGAATTTTTCTTATTTATTGTATCCTTGCGGAATTTGAAAGAAGGCACAGAAAAAATAGAAAATAATTTTTCTTTCCCGAAATGTGAGATGACACAGGGCTTGCTAGAATCGCTACCGTTCCGTTTAACGAATGCACAGATGGGCGCATGGAATGATGTAAAGGAAAATATGAATTCCTCTTATGTGATGAGCAGGTTGATTCAGGGGGATGTAGGTTCCGGTAAAACCATTGTAGCAGCACTGGCTCTTGTGTATGCGGCAGAAAACGGATATCAGGGTGCCATGATGGCACCTACCGAAGTGTTGGCGCGCCAGCATTACGAATATTTTATGGAATTGAAGGAGCAGTACCAGTTAGACATTCATCCAATATTGCTAACCGGTTCCATGACTGCAAAACAGAAACGCATGGCAAGAGAACGCATTGAAATGGGTATGGCAGATATTGTGATTGGAACCCATACCTTGTTTCAGGAAAGCGTTTCCTACGATAATCTGGCATTGGTAATCACGGACGAACAACACCGTTTTGGTGTAAGACAGCGTGAAATGTTAATGGAAAAGGGAACATGCCCCCATGTGTTGGTTATGTCTGCCACACCGATTCCAAGAACGTTGGCAATTATTATTTATGGTGACCTTGATATTTCCGTCATCGATGAACTGCCATCCAACCGTATTCCTATTAAAAACTGTGTAGTAAACACTTCTTACAGGGAAAAGGCATACCAGTTTATTACAGATGAAGTACACAAAGGACATCAGGCGTATGTAATATGCCCTATGGTAGAAGAAAGTGAAAATATGGAAGCAGAAAATGTAATCGATTATGAAAAAATGTTACAATCCAAGCTTCCATCGGACATAACCACAGAATGTCTTCACGGAAAAATGAAGCCCGGTGCCAAAAATGATATTATGGAACGATTTGCGGCAAACGAAATTCAGGTATT
Organism: uncultured Lachnospiraceae bacterium; assembly: GCA_964450185.1. Taxonomy (GTDB): domain Bacteria; phylum Bacillota; class Clostridia; order Lachnospirales; family Lachnospiraceae; genus RUG11237. The sequence continues at coordinate 16,384 of CAYVCL010000033.1, forward strand.
GGTATCTACCACCGTTGTGGAAGTAGGGGTAAATGTGCCAAATGCCACAGTTATGATGGTAGAAAATGCAGAATTATTTGGCTTAGCACAGCTTCACCAGTTGAGAGGGCGTGTAGGACGAGGCTCTGCCCAGTCTTATTGTATTTTTGTGAGCGGCAGTGATAAAAAGGAAACGAAAAAGCGTTTGGAGATATTAAACAAATCTAACGATGGATTTTTCATTTCTTCGGAAGATTTAAAACTTCGCGGTCCCGGAGATTTGTTTGGGTTCCGCCAAAGCGGTCTGCTGGAATTTAAAATTGGCGATATTTTTACAGATGCAGCCATTTTACAGGCAGCTTCCGATGCGGCGAACGAACTGGGCGAACAGGGAATACCGGACACAGAGGAGTATGCAGAACTTAAGAAAAAGATAGACAGTTTTATGGAACAGGATTTAACCACCCTTAGTTTGTAAATTTTTGAAACCATTTGGAGGCTTTATCAGTCTAATATATGAAAGAACAAAAGAAAGGAGGAATATCATGAATACACTGGTAAAGCGAGCCATGAACCACGACGTGGATGCCTTTGTAGAGCTGATGGAGAAAAATACGGCGAGCATGTACAAGGTAGCCAGAGCTTTTCTACACAACGATGATGATATTGCAGATGCCATTCAGGATACCATTCTTACCTGTTTGGAGAAAATAGGCACATTAAGAGAGCCAAAATACTTCAAAACATGGATGATTCGAATTCTTATAAATCACTGTAACGATATATTAAAGGAAAAGAAAAAGCAGTGCTGTTATGAAGAAGTGCCTGAAATAGCCCAGATGCGGTGCAGTGGTATGAATGATTTGGAAGTAAAAGACTTGTTGGAACGGTTGGATGATAAGTATAAAGCAATTATCATATTGCATTATCTGGAGGGATTTTCTGTAACAGAGATTGGGAAAATGCTTGATATGAAAACATCCACAGTAAAAACAAGGCTATCCAGAGGAAGAAAGGAATTAAGAAAGTTATACGGCGTGGAACCAAAAAAGGAAACAGAACATACGTTTCCTTTTGCGGTAAGGGAGGTAAATCATTATGTTAGATAGAAAAATCAAAGAGGAACTGGAGAGAGAATTGGAAGTGCCGGAAAGCATCAGAAAACGTGTGAAATATACGTTGGATGATATTCGGTTATCGGAATTCGGCAACAATGAAAAGCACACAAATCTTCAAAAGAGGGAAAAACAGAAGAAATTTTATGGCAAAAGTGTTGCCGCTGCCGCCTGTCTTTTGCTGGCATCTAGTATTACAGTAACGGCTGCGGTGGTGAAGTGGACTCCGGATTTTGTGAAACGATTTCAGATTTCAGAGGATTTACAGAAAAGCTTAAAAGATGCAGGGGTTGCGGATACACCGTTACAGACCGTTGAACACAATGGAATATCAATAGCTTTAGAGCAGTGCCTTACCGATAATGAATTTTTCACCTGTCTGTTTAAAGTAATGGTTCCGGAAAAAATGAATGGATATTTTGATTTGATTGAGGTAGAGGGATATAAGGAAGAAGATATTATAATGAGTACAAGTTGCAGTTGGCAAGAAAGTACTGCAGAGGTTAATGGAACGGAATATGATATTTATTATTACGTAATCAGTGGGGAGCACAAAAGGATAAGTAATGCTGATTTTGGAGAGGAAGAAGCAGGGAATAGCACGAGTGATATAAATGTGGTTAAGGGTTCTTGTGTTACAGAGGAGGATTATAAGACAGGGCATATGACATTTCGCTTTGAAAATTTTGTAGATGAGTCAGCGAATGAACAGATTCTTGCGTCCGGACCATGGGAGTTTCAGTGGGCAGAAAAGCAGGTAGACGCCCGAAAAGAGTATGCAATGAATCAGAAAGTCAACAACGGATACTATGCAAAAAGTAATGCTGTTTTAAAGCAAGTAAGTGTTAGTCCTATTGTGGTAAGTACAGTATTTGAGATACCAGACAGACCGGAGGATAAGATGAATCTTAGCATCTATCCGGCACAGGCAACTGCAGTTGAATTAAAAGATGGAACAATAGTAACCTTGGAACAGGGAATGGTGGCAGCCGGCTTTGAAGATTATCAGGATGATGAAAATAATAACTTCAAGTATACATTCTTTTTAAATACCGTGCTGGATCCGGAAGAAGTGGCAGCTATCTATTTCGGCACTAACGAAAGAATTCAACTGCAATAAAATTAGGATATGCTTTTTTAGAAAAATATGGTATGATTATGCTAATTGGGTTATAAATGGAGTTTGGATTGGGAAAGGAAATTAACATGGTACAGGCATACTCAAACGAGGAGTTATTTACAATAGCAAAAGAAAATTATCATACCATATTATATCATTGTAAAATATTGGAGATGGAAGGGTATTGGAAAGAACCGGAAAAATTGTTAAAGTACACCATCAGCGAAGCGCTGGACTTGTATATTCAGTCTTTTCTGTTGCTTTATCCGGTGTATAATAATCGATTCACAGAAGAAGAACGACATTTTGTATTGTCCATACCGGACAGAAATATGCTGGAATTACCGGAGGAGGGAACGGTTTCGGAGGAAATTATTGCCCATGCGGAAAAGATGATAACTTCTCCGCCGATTTTACTGCAGCTTTGTTCTCTGCGGGATAACAGAAATGATACTTACCTTGCCAACATGTTTACGAATACATTATTAAATATATTTCTGGCGATGGCGTATCTGAATCAGGAAAAGGGAACGGCAGCGGTCAGTTATATTCGTGCATATTTTAAACAGGTACAGGCTTTTATTTCGGAAGATTTGGAGTATTTGAAGGAAATCGACGAAAAATTTATTTTCCGCAAGATATGCAGTGAGGACTTTAAAACGGGATGTGTGTTCGATGAAAAAGCCCAGTTAAAAAAAGTTCAGATAAAGAAAATGAAAAAAGAAGAAGAACAGACACTGCGTACGATGGAAGAACCGGAAATAGAAGAAGAGGAAGAAGTTAAGCAGGAAGAGCAGACCTGTCCGCCAACACCAAAGACTTATGCATTATCGGAAGAAGACATTGCTTTGGAGGCTCAAAAAGCCAAAGAGGAGATGGAGGCTGTAAAACAGGCAAAACGCAAAGCGGCGTTGGAGAAATTAATCAAAGAATTGAACGAATTGGTGGGACTTGATAATGTAAAAACAGAAATGCAGTCCTTAGTCAATTTGATTAAAGTGCGTAAAATGCGTCAGGAACACAACATGCCACAGATGGACATGTCTTATCATATGGTGTTTACCGGCAATCCGGGAACCGGAAAAACTACGGTAGCCAGAATTGTGGCTGGTATCTACAAAGAATTGGGAATACTGTCTAAGGGAACTTTTATAGAAACAGACAGAGCCGGTCTTGTAGCCGGTTATATTGGACAAACTGCCATCAAGGTCACAGAAGTGGTAGAAAAGGCAAAAGGCGGCGTGTTGTTTATTGATGAGGCATATTCACTGGCTTCAAGAGATGCGGCAAACGATTTTGGCGGAGAGGCAATCGATACACTGGTAAAGCTTATGGAAGACAACCGTAAGGATTTGGTAGTTATCGTTGCCGGATACAAGGACGAGATGAACACCTTTTTGAAATCAAATACAGGATTGATTTCCAGATTTAATAAGTTTATTGAATTTCAGGATTATTCTAATGGAGAGCTGTTGGAAATACTTATTAAGATGGCAGAGAAATCAGCTATGAAATTTACGCAGGATGCCATTGAAAAGCTGAAAGAAATGTTGGTAAATGTCAGTGGCGAAAAACGTAAGGATTTTGGTAATGCCAGAGGGATTCGAAATGTGTTCGAAAAGATTGTAACCAATCAGGCAAACCGTATTATTGTGATACCGGAGCCAACCATAGAAGAATTGAGCGAAATTGTAATAGAAGATGTAATGAATACCATATAAAAAGAACCGACAATTTTGTCGGTTCTTTTGTGTTATGTATAAGTTTTAGAATAATTTCTTTTCCATGGAAATTGGGTCTACGGCAAATTCTAAAGCTTCTTTTGCGTTGATACGTTCTCTTAAGAATAAATCGTAAATAGCATCATCCATAGTCTGCATACCGATTTTTTTGTTTACCTGTACAATAGAGTCAATCTGGTGATTTTTACATTCACGGATTAAGCTCTTGATAGCAGGTGTACCAAGCATAACTTCGAAAGCAGCAACACGTCCTTCCCCGTCGGAGGTTGGAATTAACTGCTGTGAAATAACTGCTTCCAGTACGAAACCAAGCTGAGTACGAATCTGCTGCTGCTGGTGTGGTGGGAATACGTCAATAATACGGTCGATGGTAGCACTGGCACCGATAGTATGCAGTGTAGAGAATACCAAATGACCTGTTTCTGCTGCGGTGATGGCAGTAGAAATAGTATCCAAGTCACGCATTTCCCCTACCAGAATAACATCCGGGTCTTCACGAAGTACAGCACGAAGGGCATTTCCGTAAGACTGGGTATCCAGACCGATTTCTCTCTGGTTTACAACACAGGACTTATGAGAGTGCAAATATTCGATAGGATCTTCCAAAGTTACGATATGGGAAGTGTTATTTGCGTTAATAATATCAATCAAAGAAGCAAGTGTAGTAGACTTACCACTTCCGGTAGGACCTGTTACAAGAACCAGACCTCTTTTACGTTTGGTAAGTTCGATTACCGCTTTAGGAACACCAAGCTTCTGAGCTTCTGGAATTTCTGTAGTGATAATACGCATTACAGCGGCAAGTGTTTCTTTCTGTTTAAAGATATTTACACGGAATCGTCCTACACTTTCGATGGAATGAGAAAAGTCAACTTCTCCTTTTTCATCTAAAATCTTTTGTGTACGAATATCTAAAACTGGTTTCAACAATTCAACAGTATCCTCAGCGGTGAGGCGAGGATAAGGCATTGTCTGTAATTCACCATGAATACGCATTTTTGGTGGAATTCCAACAGAAATATGTAAATCTGATGAATGATTTTCTTTTGCTGTGGTTAATAAATCTTCAATTGTAAAATCCATTCTTCTTCTCCCTTATTCGCTTTGTAAAAAATAGTACATATGTAATTAAATTATACTGAAAAAGGGGGGGATTTGCAAGGGGGATGTTAGGATTTAGGAATTTGGCTGGAGGGACGCTCATAACAGGGGGACAAATTCTTCTGGTAAAGGCTGAGGCAACGAGAAGACAAACTAACTGTCAACTGCGACTAAAACGCTCCGGAGAGCCGTCGCGCTTAAGTCTTCGTAGACAGTGGATTTCGTCTTCTCTAAGAACGCCTCATGAATCGCCTTTACCAGAAGAATTTGTCCCCCTGTTATGAGCTGTGCATGGCAAGCCAAAAGTCCGAGTGCTAACAGCCCTCCTGGAGAAATCTTAGGAAGAGTGCGGGGGTTTAGCGGGGACAATATCATAGCGAGGGGAGAGATTTTAAAATTTGGATTGGAAAAATTGAATTGTGTTCTTCAATTTTTTGCGCTTGACCAAAGCACAGCCCAAGCTAACACCAGAAGGTTCCGGAGCTGTTTGGGTCTGCTCTGGAAGCTTCTGGTGTTAGCTTGGGCGTCCCTTTGCCAATCAAAACCTTGAACAACCCCACAATTTTTGCTATACTAATGAAGCGTTTGAAAATGGAAACAGTAGTTTATTATATGGAGGATTTAACGTGACAAAACAGGCGTTATCAGATGAGATATTATTAAAAATTGAGAAACCGGCAAGGTATATTGGGAATGAAGTGAACAGTGTGGTTAAGGATTTGTCTAAGATTGATGTTCGCTTTGCCATGTGCTTTCCGGATGTGTATGAAATCGGTATGTCACATTTGGGGATACAGATTTTGTATGATATGTTTAATCGGTGGGAGGACGTGTATTGCGAGCGCGTGTATTCTCCTTGGACAGATTTGGACAAAATTATGAGAGAACAGAATATTCCGTTGTTTGCATTGGAATCTCAGGATGCAATCAAGGATTTTGATTTTCTTGGAGTTACTATTCAGTATGAAATGTGTTATACCAATATCTTACAGATACTGGAATTGGGACAGATTCCTATGGAAAGTAAGGATAGAACATGGGAGCATCCGATTGTGATTGGTGGCGGTCCTTGTGCTTATAACCCGGAACCATTGGCAGATTTCTTTGATTTGTTTTACATGGGCGAGGGTGAAACCATGTATCGCAGCCTGATTGATTTATATAAAGAACATAAGGCGAAAAATTCTACCAGAGAAGAATTTTTACGTGAAGCAGGTAAACTTCCGGGGATTTATGCACCATCCATGTATGAGGTGTTTTATAAAGAAGACGGAACCATTGCAGAATTTAAACCGAAATACGAAGATGTGCCTGCCACCGTTAAAAAGCAGATTGTTATGGATTTAACAGATACCTGTTATCCGGAAAATCCGGTAGTACCATTTATTAAGGCAACTCAGGACAGGGTAGTGTTGGAAATTCAGCGTGGATGTATCCGTGGATGTCGTTTCTGTCAGGCAGGAATGATTTATCGTCCGGTCCGAGAACGTGATGTAGAGATGTTAAAGGACAAGGCTTACAAGATGTTAAAGAATACAGGACATGAAGAAATTTCTTTAAGTTCTTTAAGTTCCAGTGATTATTCTCAGTTGGGTGAACTGGTTAACTTTTTGATAGATGAATTTAAGGGAAAAGGTGTGAATGTTTCTTTGCCATCCCTGCGTATTGATGCTTTTTCTTTGGATGTTATGAGTAAGGTACAAGATGTTCGAAAAAGCAGTTTAACCTTTGCGCCAGAGGCAGGTTCTCAGCGTATGCGTGATGTTATTAACAAAGGACTGACAGAAGATGTTATTATCAAAGGTGCCGGACTTGCCTTTGAAGCAGGCTGGAATAGGGTGAAGTTATACTTTATGTTAGGATTGCCTACCGAAACAGAAGAAGATATCAAAGGAATTGCTTATCTGTCAGAAAAAATTGCAGAACGCTATTATGAAATTCCAAAGACAGAGAGAAACGGTAAGGTACAGATTGTTGCCAGTTCTTCTTTCTTTGTACCAAAGCCATTTACACCATTCCAGTGGGCTTCCATGAACACGAAGGAAGAATTTTTACAAAAGGCACACGTGGTAAATGATACTGTGAAAGAACAGTTAAACAGAAAGAGTATCAAATATAATTATCACGAAGCGGATGTTACGGTGTTAGAGGGTGTGTTAGCCCGTGGTGACCGTAGAGTGGGTAAAGTGATTTTAAATGCTTATCGTAAAGGATGCCTTTATGATGCATGGTCAGAAAGCTTCCACAATGATTTATGGATGGAGGCTTTTGAAGAAGAAGGTATTGATATTATGTTCTATACCAAGAGAGAACGTGATTTGGATGAAATACTGCCTTGGGATTTCATCGATGTAGGCGTTTCAAAAGAATTTTTCAAGAGAGAATGGCAGCGTGCTAAAGATGAGGTAGTTACACCTAACTGCCGTATGGCATGTCAGGGCTGTGGAGCGGCTGCTTTTGGAGGAGGTGTTTGTTTTGAAGCTAAGAATTAAGTTTACAAAGTCCGGTGTTATGGTATTTATCGGGCATCTTGATATGATGCGTTATTTTCAGAAAGCAATGCGTAGGGCAGATATTGATATCGCCTATTCTCAGGGATTTAATCCTCACCAGATTATGTCCTTTGCCTTACCTTTAGGTGTAGGTGTTTATAGTGACGGTGAATATTTAGATATCGAAGCGAATTCTATTACTTCTTCCGAAGATATGTGTAAACGTTTGAATGAAGTTATGGTAGATGGTGTTACGGTAGAAAGTGTAAAACTTCTGGCGGATAATGCAAAAAATGCCATGAGTCTTGTGGCAGCGGCTGATTATATTGTAAGTTTTAGAGAAGGTCATGCACCGGAAGGCTTTTCTATGGAAAAGTTTTTAGAATTTTGTGCCCAGGACAGTATTATTGTTACAAAACAGACCAAGAAAAACACAAGAGAAATCGATTTGAAATCTTACATGTATGAAGTGAGAGAAGATAAAGATGGCATTTATATGAAGATTGGTGCGGGAAGTGCCAATAATATTAAGCCGGATTTGATTTTTCAGGCATATGAAGAATATACAGGCATTTCCATGGACGAATTTGCCCTTAAGGTAAAACGACTTGACCTTTATGCTGATTTAGGTGAAGAAGATACTCATGAATTCGTTTCCCTGGAAGCCTTGGGAGAAGATTTTTATGAGTAATCTTGTGGTTACAGAACTGGGGAACACTCTTGTGGCAGCCGGCTATCAAGAGGGCTCCCCGTTGTGGTTTGAGTGTAGAAGAACAGATGAAGTATCCATTTTGGGAAATATTTATGTGGGAAAGGTAATGAATATCGTAAAAAATATTCAGGCGGCTTTTGTGCAGATTGCGGATGGAATTATCTGCTATTATTCCTTAAAAGAGAATCCTAATCCTGTGTATATTAAAAAAGTAGGCAAAAGTGAGCTGGTACAGGGGGATGAAATTCTGGTTCAGGTGGAGAAAGAAGCGTTAAAAACGAAAGATCCGGTAGCTTCTTCCAACTTAAATATTCCCGGAAAATATATGGCACTTACTACAGGAAATCAGAAAATTGGAATTTCCAGTAAGATTTCCCATGAAAAAAAGCAGAAATTAAAAAGTTTTTTTGCTGCTTTGGATTTGCAGGGGAACGGAATTGTAGTTCGTACCAACGCTGCCATGGCCAGTGAAGAAGTGTTACAGAAAGAATTTGATTTTTTAATGCAGCGGCTGCAAAAAATCAAGGAAAATGCCATTCACAGAACGGCTTTTAGTTTACTGTACAAGGCAGATTCCTTTTATCTGCAGCAGCTTCGCAATTCTTATACTGGCGAATTGGATAAAATTATTACAGATGTAAAAAGTGTATACACAGAAATGGAAGAATATCTGTCTGTGTATCAGCCGGAAGATAAGGAACGATTAACTTTTTATGAAGATAAGAACTTATCTTTAGCATCGCTGTATAATATAACAAGAGATTTAGAACGGGCATTACAGCCTCAGGTATGGATGAAATCGGGGGCATATCTTGTAATTGAACCTACCGAAGCATGTACGGTAATTGATGTAAATACAGGAAAGTGCGACAGCAAGCGTAAAGACCGACAGAAAACCTTTTTAAAGATTAACTTAGAAGCTGCAAAAGAAGTGGCAAATCAGATAAAGCTTAGAAATTTATCCGGCATTATTTTAGTGGATTTTATTGATTTAGAGCAGGAAGAAGATAGAGCCAGATTAATGCATGAGTTACATGAATTGTTAAAGAAAGATGCAATTCCAACGAATTTAGTTGACATGACAAAGCTTCAACTGGTGGAGATTACCAGAAAGAAGCAAAAGAAGCCGTTGCATGAACAGATAACTTTAAGGGATGTAAGGTGAGGTAGAACATGAAGCTAATTGACTTAAAAAAGGTAAAAGATGCAACGTACTTAAAAAATTATGTGCTTACTTATGTGAACAAAGCAGGCAGGAAGAAAGAATATGAAATTGTAAGCCGCAGGGAACTAAAGACACCGGAAGATATCGGACAAGAATCTTCCGGTGTATCTGTTGCGGTCACTATGGGAGAGAAACTTTTGCTGTTGCGTGAATTTCGCATGGGTGTAAATAGGGAAATCTTTAATCTGGTAGCCGGAATGATAGAAGAAGGGGAAACTTTGGAAGAATGTATTCAACGTGAACTTTATGAAGAAACAGGGCTTTCTGTAAAAAGAATCACCAAAATTCTTCCTCCGTCCTTTGCAGCGGTAGCAATTTCGGATACGGTAACAAACATAGCTTTTGTGGAAGCGGAAGGAGAATTTAGCGACCATACTTCAGAAAACGAGCAGATTAAGCCAAAGTTTTATACCAGAGAAGAAGTGAAAGAATTGCTAAAGACAGAAACCTTCAGTTCCCGTTGCCAGTTGATTGCTTATATGTTTGCGGAGTATCCGTGGTAATATCCGTGCTTCAATAGAACTGAAATGTTACAATGTGATTGATAAAATTGTCAAAAAAACGGTTATTTTTGCGAAAACATGTACAAAAAATGAAAAAAGTTTATAATAAAGTTGTAACAAATAAGGGATTATTAGGGAGGATAATATAATGAAGAAGCGAAAAATAGTCGTATCATTGACGGTAGTAGCTGCCATGATGGCGGCTTCAGCGAATGTTTCAAAAGTAATGGCAGCCGAAACGAACCATGAAGAAATCGTATTGAGTGAAGTACAGGTTAGTGAAGAAGGCGATTTTGTTATTGAAGATGGTGTGTTGGTTGAGTATCAGGGGAATGCTGAGGATATCGTGATTCCGGAAGGCGTGGTAGAGATAGGGGATAATGCGTTTGCAGGTAATACGGACTTGAAAAGCATTGAATTTCCTTCTGGTTTAAAATGTATAGGAAAGTCAGCATTTGTAGGATGCAATAATTTGAGCAGTATTAAACTTTCACTTGGTTTGACAACGATAGAAGATTATGCATTTGTACGTTGCTCTAAGTTGAGAAGTATAGAAATACCATCTAGTGTAACGAGTATTAGCGATACAACGTTTTTTTGGTCTGAGATGCCTTATACCCAAAAATCTCCTTATCTTAACATAACGATATTTTGTGAACAAGACTCTTATGCGGAAACATATGCAAAAAGCAAAGGATTATCGTATCGATATATAGAAAGTGATGCTAGTGATTTTGTGATTGAAGATGGTGTGCTGATAGAGTATCAGGGTTCCGGTGGAGATATTGTAATACCGGAAGGTGTGACTGGTATTGGAAAAGAAGCATTTGCTAAATTCCATAATGTGGAGAGTGTAAAAATACCGGAAGGTGTGACTACGATAGGAGATAAAGCATTTGCTGATTGTCGCGATTTGACTAATATAGAAATACCATCGAGTGTGACAACCGTAGGTAAATATGCGTTTGAAGAAACAAAATGGTTGGAAAATAAGCGGGAAGAAAATCTGTTAGTTATTGTAAATGGGGTTTTAATAGATGGAAGGACATGCAACGATGATGTGATTATTCCGGAAGGAGTAACTTATATTGCAGGTGGCGCATTTTATAATTGCAGTAATTTGCGCAGTATAGAGATTCCAAAGAGTGTAACAGGAATAGGATGTAGCGCATTTTTGCGCTGTAGCAGCTTAGAAAGTATAGAAATACCAAGCGGTGTGACCAGTATAGAAGACGGTACGTTTGGGAGTTGTAGCAGTTTGACCACGGTAGAAATCCCGACGAGTGTAACCAATATAGGGGATAGTGCTTTCAGCTTTTGTGAAAAATTAATAAATGTAGAAATTCCTTCAGGTGTGACTACGATAGGAGAAAATGCATTTTCATACTGCAGCAGCTTAGAAAGTATAGAAATTCCAGCTGTAGTAACAGGCATAGGAGATGAAGCGTTTTATTGTTGTAGTAATCTGAGTAATATAGAAATTCTTACAAGTGCCGTAAACATAAATTATTATGATGCATTTGCAGGAACAATGTGGTTGGAAAATAGACGGGAAGAAAATCCGTTAGTCATTGTGAATGGGGTTTTAATAGATGGAAAGACATGCAGCGGTGATGTGGTAATTCCGGAAGGTGTAACAAATATAGGGAAAGAAGCATTTTATAATTGCAGTGATTTAAATAGTGTAGAACTTCCGTCTGGTGTAACAGAAATTGGGGAAAAGGCATTTGCATCCTGCGATAATTTGAAGAATATAAACATTCCGGAAGGCGTGACGAGCATAGGAAATGAAGCGTTTAGTGGCTGTTCTGGTTTGAGCAGTATAGAACTTCCGTCTGGTGTGACATCCATAGGAAACAGTGCATTTGAAAATTGCAGTAATTTGAGTGATATAAAGATTCCGAAAACTGCGATAGAGATAGGAGATACGGTATTTGAGGGGACAAAGTGGCTGGAGAGTAAGCGGGAAGATAATTCGTTGATTGTTGTAAATGGAACTTTGATAGATGCAAAGGCTTGTAGTGAAGAGGAGGTGGTAATTCCAGAAGGCATAACTCGTATAGCTAGCAGAGCCTTTGAAGACTGTGATTTGAAAAGAATATCCTTATCTTCTAGTGTGATGAGTATAGGTGATAGTGCATTTTATTGTTGCGGTAAATTGGAGAGTATAGAGCTTTCGCCTAACTTGACAAGTATAGGAGAAAACGTGTTCGGCTATTGTTTTAAACTGGATAGTATAGAAATACCATCTAGTGTAACGAGTATAGGAACTTCGGCATTTGCAAGGTATTGGACGTTTTATCCATGTACTTTATTGCGGATATACTGCGAAGAGGGTTCTTATGCTGAAACCTATGCGAAGGAAAATGGAATCTCATATAGTTACATAGAAACAGTTACACCGGATAAGCCAAATCCAACGGTGGAACCAAGTCCAAGTGCAGAACCAAGTCCAAGTGCAGAACCAAGTCCAAGCGTGGAACCGAGTCCAAGCGTGGAACCGAGTCCAAGCGTAGAACCGAGTCCAAGTGCAGAGCCAAGCCCAAGCGTGGAACCAAGTCCAAGCGTGGAACCAAGTCCAAGCGTGGAACCAAGTCCAAGCGTGGAACCAAGTCCAAGTGCAGAGCCAAGCCCAAGTGTGGAACTGAGTCCAAGTGCAGCACCAACCCCTACTGTAAGTGAGGCGGCACAGAAAGCTCAGACTATCACTGCAGAAGACATTACAAAAACATACGGTGATAAGGCATTTAATATAGGCGCAAAATCTGATGGCAATGGAAAACTCACCTATACATCCAGTGATAAAAAGGTGGCAGCAGTATCTGCGAATGGTAAAGTTAACATCAAGGGTTGTGGAAAGACTACAATTACCATCAAAGCGTCTGAAACAAAAGACTATGAAGCAACGGAAAAGAAGATAACCATTACCGTAAAGCCGAAAAAACAGAAAATTGCTTCTGCAAAATCAACAAAAGCCAAAACCATAACTATAAAATGGAAAAAAGACACCAAAGCAACCGGTTATATTTTGCAGTATTCAACGGATAAGAACTTTAAGAAAGATGTAAAGAAAGTAACAATTTCAAATAATAAAGTAACCACTAAGAAAATTAGTAAGTTAAAGACAGGGAAGAAGTATTATGTAAGAGTTTGCTCCTACAAAAAAGCTGATACAGCCAAAATTCAGGGAAGTTATAGCTCTGTAAAATCTGTGAAAGTGAAGAAGTAAAAAATTGAATTATGGGGGGAACGGATATGGTGATGTTTCGAAGTAACTTCTCGGTGCAGTTTTATAATCTGACAGCAGATTGTGCCGAGTAAATAATGTTGTCAGTTAACTGCACCTTTGAAAATTTCAATAATCAAAAAGGAGTAGTTATCATGAATATAGAAAAATTAAGAGAAAACTGGCTAACCGGGGAGTACGAAGCCACCATAAAAGGCTGGGAATTCTCCCACATAGAAGGTAAAGTGAAAGAGGACGAACTGCCATGGAATTATAAACATATTATTCAAAAGTATTTGAAATCCACAGATAAAATTCTGGACATAGACACTGGTGGAGGAGAGTACAGGTAGGCGAAGATAACGATTGGGATTTGATAAAAAGATTATTGCCGAAAGCAAAGAAAAACTATCCCGGCCATAATCTACAAACCCAAGCAAAAACCTTCGAAACCCAAGGTTTCACCCTACTAGAACAAGATGAAGCCCATCCTTCCATCTATTTCTACGACACCAAAGCCCTAATCTGGTTCGCAAAAATAATACCATGGGAATTTCAAGGCTTTACCGTCCAAAGTGCCTTTCAGCACCTACTTGACGTAGAAGAACAAATCAAAACCCAAGGCTTCATAAAAGGAACCACCCACCGCTTCTACCTCGTTGCAAGAAAATTATAGGAATGTCAAGTTCATAAATTATCTATTTTAATTGCTGGTTACCAAGACCAGCACCTAAGTGGTACAACATCTTCCCCGAAAGACTGTTCCGGTCTGTCTTTCGGGGAAGATGTTGTACCACTTAGGTGCGTCCCGGCAACCAAAAACAAAAAAACAAAAATTTCACGAACCCACTTGACATCCCTAACATTTGATGGTATTATGTTCAAGTATGCCGCACAGTGAGGTTATAAGTCTGATTTTCAGCACCGTAGCTGGCGAGTAATTTAAGGTAGGAGGTGCCCGTATGTACGCAATTATTGCAACAGGTGGTAAACAGTAC
>CAYVCL010000034.1:0-30327 GCA_964450185.1 uncultured Lachnospiraceae bacterium
ATTTGCAGCAGATTTACAGTCTGTCCCCTTTGGCCACTCGGGAATCCATCCATAAGGGTTAACCAAAGTTAACCCTGACAATATATAGTTATATCATAATGTGGACTAAATTGCAACAATTTTTTATACATTTTCAAAAATTTTTGCAATGTTTGGAAACTTACCAGAACCAGTATTGTTTCTTCACTCCGATATAAACTCCAACACCAATTAATATTGCAATACTTCCCACTATCACAAATATCACATTTATGCTCAATCCAGATAGCTGTTTTGATGTTAGCAAATACTCCCCTGCTGTATCTATCTCCAGCATGGAAATATCTTCTATACTCAGTTTTTGATATTTTTCCTTTTCACTATTATATAAATAGAGATATTTTTCTCCATCTATCTTTTTGCTAATATCTATTTTTAGCTTTCCGCAAAGCTTATTACCCTCATTTATCGTAAGCGTAAATCCGTTCTTTTCCTTATTATTTTGAAACACAAGCTTTGTTTTTAGCTGATTTTCATAGTTTACAATGTCCTTTCCATCCAGGTAAATGGTATACCCGTCCCCTTTGATGGTTAATACTTTCTCTTTTTCATAAAAATATTATTTCCATGTCCAGTTCGTTGCTTTCATTCAGGAATGTTCTTGTGTATTGAATCAGTGGTCCAACCTGCATAGCTCCTTTTGTTTTTATGTAGGACTGCATCTGTTCGATTGCCACGTTAAAGTCAAAGTCCTCTTCGTCTAATAATATTTTGTATTTTAAAACATTAGTTAGTTTTAATGTTTTGTTTTCGTTGAATTATAATTTACTCATATAGCCTCCATTTCTTTATTCCCTCTATTATATACATTCACAAAACTTTTCTTTCACATCTAGCTTATATGACACTACATTGGTTAAACAAAGAGTCTTTTTCGCTAGCATTGCCATTTTCCTTTACTCCTCATTCATTTCCTTACTCTTTTTTATATTATCAACCGTTAGTACAACACATATTATAACAAAAACAAAACAAACAGCTAACAAAAGTAAAGATACTACTATATTTCCATCAATTTTACCAACAATAGTACAATATCCATATACAGAAGTTACGCAACCCATTACAAAGGCTAATAATCCTGCTATTAATTGAATCCAGACTTCTTTTTTTCTTTTATTACTCATCAATATCGCTCCTTATATTACATCAATGGCAACATATCAAAGAAATATGCTGCCATTTGTATTGATTTTATTTTTTAATAGAACATGAAATAGCAAGCTTTAGCTTTAGTATCAACATTGCTCCGGTAAAGCTTTTGTAAAATTCATCAATTTCGATTCGTTCCCTTCAAATCCGTTCCCATCATATCACGCAGTTTCGTAATAGTCGTTTCCTTCTTATAATGCAAACAGACCATCGCCAGACACGCTGCTGCACAGTCTGTCATATCATGTTGTTTTACAAACGTGTATCTCATGTGTTTCCTCTATTCTTTTTAATATTTTTACCTTTGTCATTATATACATACTCTGCCGTATTTGTCAAATGTTTTTCGACATTATTTTTATTCTTTGTTTTACTCTCATTCACCATACGTATTACGTAAAGTATATAAAACACCATTCTTGTCATTATTACGTTCAATTTACCTCTGATATTTATTCCCCCTGTATTTTTATGGTGTATATGTTCATGAATTATAGACAACGGATATTGATAAGCCTGCATCCTATCTCAATAGATGATGAAATCAAAAAAAATGCTAAGCCATAGGTTTTAATCTTTGGCTTAGCACCATATTTTAAGTTCAACTCCAAAAGTCAGATACCATAATGCGGACTAAATTGCAACAATTACAACTGCACACAAGCTAGATACTATTGCTGTAGTAATTGCATCCGTAGGGTTAATCACTCCCGTAACAGCCGCTATAATTGCACAAGCTCCTAAAAACTCTAACGCTCGCTTTTCATTAATTTTCAATAGTAATTTTTCTTTCCAAGCATATTTATAACCATACCACCTATAGCACCAACTATTATAGGCCAAAAAATCAGTACCCCTTCCAAAAAACTCAACTCTTTTATGACTATTACAACTATTGCTCCTGCCGAAGCAATCATATACAATATAAGTTGCATAATCAACAATATTATTCTAGCTTTTTCATCACTTACTTTCATGTTTCTTCACCTTATAAACTATTCTGTTCATTCTTTTTTCTTCCGCCAACTTCTCCTACACCATCACTTCCGAATTACGCTGCTTACACGAAATAATAACATAGAGATAATCATAGAAAACACACAATATCCCAACTCAATTCCTCTCACATCGTTTATGTATAGCACTGCAATTATTATAGTAATAACACTAAATAAGCTTCCTATTATTGTGAGAACTTTCTTCATAATGCATCCCCTTTCTTTTCATTGTCATTATATATATTTGCTTACTCATATGTCAATCTTCTTTCCACACTCCCCCCTTTACTTCCCATCCAAAATCAAAAAGGTCCGCCCCCCCTCATCTTCACAAGGAAATTCGAACCTTCATCTCAACTGTCATCTATAA
Source organism: uncultured Lachnospiraceae bacterium (assembly GCA_964450185.1). Taxonomy (GTDB): domain Bacteria; phylum Bacillota; class Clostridia; order Lachnospirales; family Lachnospiraceae; genus RUG11237. The sequence continues at coordinate 2,560 of CAYVCL010000034.1, forward strand.
GTATTCTATTAATTCCTCTTTCAACTTTACCACTTACTGCTTCACATCATCACGATTTCTATGTCTAAGCACAATACCGGTATATGCCGGAAGTTCTACCGATATAATTCCATGGTGCACGTGATATTCCACTCTGCCAATAGAATAATAGGAATCTGTACTGAACATAATTCGTTTCATAATACATTCCATTGGTACTCCCAACTCCCAGACCGGAATTTCCACATATTTGGAATCGTAATGATTGTTGAAGGCAACTGCAATCTGTTCTTCATCATTAAATCTTCCGTAGGCAATATACTGATAATCTGCCCCAAGGAACTTTAAGGAACCATGTTTTAAACACTTATTTCTCTTGTGCATACGGATTGCTTCTCTGTGGAAATCAATTAATTCATGGTCTTCTCTGCCCCAAGGGTAAGTTCTACGGTTGTCCGGGTCAGTAAATCCGCACAAACCGGCTTCATCACCATAATAGAGTGTCGGTGCTCCCGGCCAAGTCATCTGCATGATAACTGCTTCACGGAATACTGCTTTATTTACGTCCTCATTTGCCGCTTCTGCTCCCAAAGTATGGATACGTCCTACTTTGTGATTTGTTCTGGTTAAGAATCGGGAGTGGTCATGATTGGATAACTCATTCATCGCCACCTGTAAGGATGGGGTTGCAAAACTCGCCATATGATGTTTCATTGCACCAATAAAGGAATCAGCATTTCCGTAAAGTCCTTCTTCTCTGGAGTCGCTGTGCTTTTCCATACCGGTAAAGAACCAGGTCAGCGGTTCCATAAACGCATCGTAGTTCATTACCGTATCCCATTCATCACCCTGCAACCATTCATTCGGGTTACCGTAATGCTCTGCCAAAATAATAGCATCTGGATTGGCACTCTTTACGGCTTTTCGGAAATCTTTCCAGAATTTATGGTTAAATTCGCCACTGTGTCCCAGATCCGCTGCCACGTCAAGACGCCATCCATCCACATTGTAAGGCGGTGACACCCACTTCTTGGCAATATTTAAAATATATTCATACAGTTTTTCAGAACCTTCGTAATTTAATTTCGGCAGGGTATCATGTCCCCACCAGCCATCATAGGTGTGATTGTAAGGCCAGCGGTCTTCGTGGAATCTGAAAAAGCTGTTGTATGGACTTTCTCTATCCACATAAGCACCCTTTTCGTAACCGTCCTCTTTTTCGTAAATGCGTTCTTTATCCATCCACTTGTTAAAGGAACCACAATGGTTAAATACACCATCCAAAATAACTTTCATGCCTCTTCTGTGAATTTCCTCTACCAATTCCGCAAAAAACTTGTTGCTGGCTTCCAGATTTTCTTTGTCTGTAACACGTTTGATATATTTTGTTGCCTTGGCATTTTCAAATTCCCCTTCTGCCAACGGCTCGCCTCCGTCGCTAACGATTTTTCCATAATGAGGATCAATGTAATCATAATCCTGAATATCGTATTTATGATTGGACGGAGAAACAAATAACGGGTTAAAATAAATAACCTCTACGCCTAGATTTTCCAGATAGTCCAGTTTGTCCCAGACACCCTGTAAATCGCCACCGTAGAAAGAACGCACATCCATGCTGGACGGATACTGATACCAGTCCTTTACCTGAACCACATTATCACCAATATAATTGTATTCTCCATCTACCACATCATTTTCCTTATCACCATTGCAAAAACGGTCTACAAAAATCTGATACATTACCGCACCCTTTGCCCAGTCCGGTGTATGGAAGCCCGGATAAATGGCAAATGCATAATATGGCTCAATATGTTTTGTAACACCTAATTTATTGAAATAACAGTTGAAATTTCCGGAACGCACCTCAAAATAGTAACGTACTGTTTTTTCTCCTACTTGGAAATTTCCCTTGTAATAGTCAAAAGCACCTTCTGACTTGTATTTTTTCATCCTATAGTTTCCGGCATCTGTGATGATGGTAACTTCATCCACATTATCTTTGCCGGTTCTAAAATATACCGTAACTTCATCCCCCACCTCAGGTTCCATAGGCTGCAGATAACCTGACGTTGCATCACTAAACAGCGCACGCTTATTCAATACCGGGCGCATGGTAGTAATATATATCTGCTTTTTTTCGCATTCACTAAGATTACTGATATTCATAATAAACTCCCTTTCATTTATCATGGATTACTTTTTTAATGATAGTTTTCATCTACTGACTTATATCGGTCTAAATCTTCTTTCTCACAACCGTTTTTGCTATATCTTGCCTTTTCATATAATTTATGCAGCATACTTTCACTGCCTTTTTCCTGCCACTCTGCCAATGTTTCCAACTCATAAGGAGATGCCCACTCCGGAATTCTTTCCTTAATTCCAGACTTTATTTTCTTTTTGTACATTTTACGCACAATGGCATTGGGAGATTGCTCCTGCCTGCTTCCCTTCACCTTGAACTGACGTTTCTTTAAGGAAACAACTTCTTTGTCCTCTTTTTTAATAAATTCTACTACATCTCCCTCGTCTTTTCTGTCACGCTTCAAATAACAATACAAGGAATATAATAAAAATAATACAAGAAACATCGCTAAAATGCAAAGCACAATTTTCAATATATATTCTAAAACGTAATTTCTCACATAAGTATGCTCCGGAAGCGTCTGTACCGGCTCATAGGGATCTCCCATATAGTTTTTCACCATATCCGTCACGCCTCCCTGCATACCATCCGGCGCTATTTTTATGGCTGTGCCGCCTAATTTATTTAAAAATTCCTGCAGCTTACTGCTAAGATATGCGGCTAACCGCTCATTTCTTCCCATAAGCATACCGAATACGGTCCACAAAACCACTCCGGACACCGACAGAAAAAACGTTTTCCCAAGCTGTACCAGTGGCAGTTTCTCCAAACGACTGTGAATCTTTTTGAAATCATTCATATTATCATTGGAAAGATGTAATAAATACACCACCACATAGCAGACTCCTAAAATCTGCAAAAACTGCTGTCCCGGATATTTTGTAAAATACAACGGAATGTAACAGCCTAACAAAAACAACAGCCACGCAAGACTAATTGTCGCCAAAGAACTTCCTTTCTCGGAAGCCGACTGTATGGTATAAGCCACTGACAATACCACTGTAAAAAACGTGAACATAATTAATTCTACTACATTCCCGGTCAAAAGCAACACAAGAATTTCTGCAAAAGCACCAACAACCAGAAAACCAAATCTCTTTTTAAACATTTCTCCCAAAAAAGAAATTCCAAATGTAATTATCGCCAGCAAAATACATCCTGACAGTTTCTCACCGTGGAAAGTAAAATAAATTCCATATTCCAACAACAGGAAATGAAAACAGACTAATATTTTTCCTAACATCAGCTTTCCACCTCCCACATTATTTCATGAACTCCCTCCACCGTTGTAAATACTTCTTCCTCTCCGGTAATGCTCTTGTGATAAGGAATCACATGCATATAGGAAATCTGTGTTTTTCTTCCATTTCCCAAACACTGCTCTCCATATGTTTTTAACAATTCCCCATATTTTTCCTTTTTATTCTTGGAAATCAGCACAAAAATCCCATTGGTGGCTGATAATTTATCTGCCGCCTTACGGAAAGTTTCTGAAAGTTCCTCATAACCTTTGGATAACTTTATTTCTGCCATTCTCCGGTTAATTTCATGATATTTGTCTAAATTCTTTTCGCCGGAAACGCTCACGGTTTCTCCATCTGTTTCCCCGTATGCGTTGGTGTATAATGCCACCTGACCTCCCGCCTTTAGAATTCTTAGGCTCAATGCTGTGGCAAGACGAATTCCTTCTTCTGCCAGCTTTTCCTGTTTCCAGATGCCTTTGTCAGACACATCCAAAAATATGGTGACATTAGATGCCAGACTGGAATCGTACATATTGACGCACAAACGTTGCCCTCTCGCACTGGCCTTCCAGTTAATTTTCTTCCGGTCATCCCCCGGAGCATATTCTCTTATTCCCGCAAACTGCAATGGGTCTTCATAAAGCCTTTCTCTGCTGGATACCATCCCATAAATTCGCTCCATTAACATGTTGAGCCGCTCTGTTGGAATGTGTTTGGGATACACGTATAGCTCCGTATCCTGTGGAAGCTCTAAATAATACTTGTCTGTCATCAGAAAATTGTACACATTTATATCCGCAGTCTTTACCGTATAATGTCCCCGTTTGATACCGGTAAATGGCAACCTTCTGGTAATTCTCTGATTCCAAAGTATGGAAAACACTTCTCGTTTGCTGGTGGTATCTGTAATATTAATATTTTCCTGTGACTGGAATTTTAATCCGTTTCCTGTCTGGAAAGAAACGTGTACCACAGGAAGTGGAAGGAGTTTTCGGTTCTCAATTACCTCTTTCAAACCGGAAACTGCGCCTTCTTCTATGTAATTATCTTCAAAATTTATTTTTACCTGCAGACCTTTTTTATAGTTTTTACGAAACACTAGTTTTTGTATGTAATAAAACAGGGCAGCAGAGATAAGCATAAGTATAAGAAGCATAATTTCCTCCTATCTGCCCTTCCAGTCCTCCGTTGGCAGGGATACTGTCTTTAACAGTTCTTCTATTATCAGCACCGGACGTTCTGCCTGTAAGCTTCCACCGGCGATTTGGATTCTATGGGCAAGTACCGGCACTGCCACCGTCTTAATATCTTCAGGAACCACATAGTCACGTTCTTTTACCACTGCATAAGCTCTTGCAGCATTTAACAGTGCTATAGTTCCTCTTGGGCTTACGCCACAGGACAAGTCCCGATGCTTTCTGCTCGCCTGAACAAGGTCTGCAATATATTCCATCAACACAGGATGTATATAAATTTCCTTACTCTTTTTCTGCAATGTGATAATATCTTCTTTTGTCACCACACTGCCTATCTGTTCCAACGGTTCTTCTTTTAAAAACCGCTCCATCATCTGTAATTCTTCTTCTTTTTCCGGCAGTCCCATGGATAATTTCATTAAAAATCTGTCCATCTGTGCTTCCGGAAGCGGAAACGTTCCCAATGTTTCCAACGGATTTTGGGTAGCAATAACTAAAAACGGTGCTTCCAAGGAGTAGGTCACTCCCTCCACACTCACCTGACGTTCTTCCATCGCCTCTAACAATCCCGCCTGAGTTCTCGGTGTGGCACGATTAATCTCATCCGCCAGCACAATATTAGAAAACACAGGTCCCCTCTGAAAATAAAATTCGCCCTCTTTCTGGCGATAATAATTGATTCCGGTAATATCGGAAGGCAACAAATCCGGTGTAAACTGAATTCGCGCAAAGGACCCATCAATGGACTTAGCCAACGTCTTAGCCAACAAAGTCTTCCCCGTCCCCGGCACATCCTCCAACAACACATGCCCCTTCGCCACAATCGCTGTCAAAAGCAGCTCCACCACCGCTTCTTTCCCAACAACCACCTTCCCAACATTCTCCCGAATCCTCTTAATCTCCTCCATCATACTCACCCTTCTTTTCTATTTCTTTATCTCACTCATTCTTCTAAGATATTTTCCTATTCTAACAATTAAAACGGCAACTGCAATTATAATCCCCACATTCGCCACCGTAAACACTGTATCAAACACTATCTGTCCCATAATTTACCTCCTAATCCATTTATTAACTCCACTACATCCCCTCCATTATACCAATCCCCTCTCCAAAAAACAAGCTACTCAAGACTCCATCATTCCCCTTACGCATATTAAACTTGGTGGTTTCCACGCACAGCTCATAATCGACACCAATGCTTCCCGAAAAGGCGATTCAAGAGGCGTTCTTAACGAATACGAAATCCACTGTCTACGAAGACTTGGCGCGACGGCTCTCCGGAGCGTCTTAGTCGCAGTTGACAGTTAGTTTGTATTCGTGTTGCCTCTGCCTTTTCGGGAAGCATTGGTGCCGATTATAAGCGTCCTGCCAACCACCAAATTTACATATCCGTACAAAGTAAAAAGGCAGCCGGGGGGGCTGCCTTTTTGGAGAAGGTATTTCTTTCTTATGGGGTGTAGCAAAAACTATATAATGTATTGGGGGGTTTTTACGATATTTATTATAGCATCGCTCTACCAATAAGTGTGCACAAATATTACATTTTTTTTAACTTTTTTTTATGCATATTTTTACCAGTCTGGAGGTTTAATAAATTTGTAATATGTTTTTTGCACAGAAACCATGGAAAAAAGTGCCATTCTTTTGAATTGGCACTTTTTTCGGCTTTTTTGTATTTAATTTACTTCTCCAGACAAACGGTTGCATCTGCCGGGAATAACGCTTCAAATTCTTCTCTTCCGATTTTTTCTTTTTCTAACAGAAGTTTTGCACAGGATTCCAGTACATTTTCATACTTCTTCAGGATATTCTTTGCATTTTCATAGCACTCATCGATAATTCTCTTAACTTCCTTATCAATAGTGCCTGCCATTTCTTCGCTGTATCCCTTAGTCTGAGCAAAATCACGTCCGATGAACACTTCATCGTCATCACTTCCGTAGTTAATCAGACCAACAACATCAGACATACCAAATCTTGTTACCATAGCTTTGGCTGTATCTGTGGCTTTCTGAATATCACTGATGGCACCTGTGGTCACATCGCCGAAGATAATTTCTTCCGCAATACGTCCGCCCAGAGAAACCATGATATCCTGTAACATTCTGCTCTTTGTGTTAAACATTTCATCCTTTTCCGGCAACGGCATGGTATAACCTGCTGCGCCTTTTCCGGTAGGAATGATAGATACGGTATATACCGGTCCCACATCAGGAAGCACATGGAATAAAATTGCATGGCCTGCTTCATGGTAAGCTGTAATCTTTTTATCTTTTTCGGATACCACACGGCTTTTCTTTTCTTTACCAATACCGGTCTTTAAGAAAGCCTCTTTGATATCTGACTGTTTTACATAAGCACGTTTGTCTTTTGCTGCATGAATTGCTGCTTCATTCATAAGATTTTCCAAGTCTGCCCCGGTAAAACCAAAGGTAGTTCTTGCAATTTCTTCTAAATTCACATCCTCTGCCAGTGGTTTATTCTTTGCATGTACCTGTAAAATTTCTTCTCTACCCTTAATATCCGGTCTTCCCACAGCTACTTTACGGTCAAAACGTCCCGGTCTTAAAATAGCAGGGTCTAAGATATCTACACGGTTGGTTGCTGCCATTACGATAATTCCTTCGTTGGCGCCAAAACCATCCATTTCTACCAGCAACTGGTTCAAGGTCTGTTCACGTTCATCGTGTCCACCGCCCATTCCGGTACCACGACGTCTTGCAACTGCATCAATTTCATCGATAAAAACAATACATGGTGCATTTTTCTTAGCTTCCGCAAACAAATCTCTTACTCGGGAAGCACCCACACCTACAAACATTTCTACGAAATCGGAACCGGAAATACTAAAGAACGGAACTCCTGCTTCTCCTGCCACCGCTTTGGCAAGCATTGTTTTACCTGTTCCCGGAGGACCTTCTAACAAGACACCCTTCGGTATTCTGGCACCCAGTTTAATGTAAGTACCCGGTTCTTTTAGGAAATCCACAATTTCTTCCAATTCTTCTTTTTCTTCATCCAAACCTGCCACTTCTTTAAAAGTTACCAGTTTCGTGATGTCCGTTGTCATCTTAGCACGGCTCTTTCCGAAATTCATCATTTCACCGCCACCGCTGCTGCTTTTTGCCTGATTGTTAATCAAAACAAATAAAAATACCACTACAACACCAGTGATTACACATGGCAGAACTACTTTGCTGAAAATTCCTTCCCGCTTGGTATCTGTCATCACATAATTATCCATGCCTTTTTCTAACAATGTTTCTTCAATCTTATTTACATCAGATACATAAAACATTTCTACTTCGCCGTTTGTAAGTTTTACCTGTACAGAACCGGTTGGCGTTTCTGCATTCTGATTAATCTGTACTTTTACTACTTCATCTGCTTCCAAAGCATCTAAAAATTGCCCGTATGTGTATGAGCTTTCACTGTTGAAACTGAAGCTTGCCAGATGCCATACAAGTATCGCAGCTGTAATCAACAGCAAATAAAAGCTAAAATATTTCTTCACTTACTCAATCCTCCTTTTCTATCTCCACAACACCAATATATGGCAGATTACGATGTCTTTGTGCATAATCCAATCCATAGCCTACCACAAATTCATCCGGTATTTCAAAACAAGTATAATCCGCTTTGATATCCACCACTCTTCGGTCCGGTTTATCTAACAATGTACACAACTGAAGGCTGGCAGGATTTCTTGACTGCAATTCCTCTATAAGAAAGCTTAATGTTCTTCCGGAATCCACAATATCTTCCACCACCAAAACATCTTTCCCCTCAATGCTCTCGTCTAATTCTTTTTTTATTTTAATCTTTCCGCTGGATTCCGTACCGTTACCATAACTGGACAACGCCATAAAATCCATACTCACCGGCACAGTAATACGTTTTGCCAGCTCACACATAAAAAAGACGCCACCCTTTAACACACATATCAGGTGAACTTCTTTTCCTTCATAATCCTTGGATATCTGTTGTGCGATTTCACAGATTTTTTTGTCTACTTCCTCCTCAGAAAGTAACACTCTAACCTTTTCACTCACTTTCGTTCCCTCCATCCATTTGTATTTTTAACACTCGTTTGGTGTCATTTTCGATTTTATACTGAAAGCTCATTCTATAGCCTACAATCCATACAACATGCGAACCATCCGCCAACAGAAGAAGCTTATCCCTCTGCTCTCTTGGAATCTTTTCATTGATAAAAAAGGATTTCAAAGTCTGCCTGTGTCCTTTGTCGTCCACAATGAAATAATCTCCACTTCTTCTGGTTCGAATTACCAAATCGTTCTCTATTTTATCATAATCCAACCATTTCGTATATGTTTTTTGTTCCAGATTTACATTTTTTTTATTCTTTTCATAGATATTTTCCAAAAAAACTTCAAAAATTTCTTCCCGACATGGAACATTATACTTTCCTTCACCGGAAATTAGTACCTGAAAATTTTCCGGCGCCGGCTCTTCTTTGCTCTCTTTTTTTACTACAATCACATCATAACGCTTATAGGCTTTCATTCCATAGGGCAGTGATATCTGTTTTCCGGATTCTCTTCGAAGCAGGGACAGCACGCCATCCACATGCACCTTACCAATGTTTTTCTGGCTGCCTGCACATTGGTAAAGTACTCTTAGAACAACTTCTGTCTGAATATAAGTTTCTGCCTGGTCCAATTTTTCTATCTCAATGCATAAACAGTCTTTTTCCACCTGCACCATACGCTGAAACTCTTTTTCTGTCACCCGATTCAAATATTCCTGAGCCTGTGAAATCCGCTGACATGCCTGATCTATATTTTTCACTGCCTGCTCGTTTATCTGCTCCATTACCGGTAAAATAGCATGTCTTATTTTATTTCTGGTATATTCCTCTGAAAGGTTTGTGCTGTCCGTACGGTAGTCCTGACTAATCTCAGTAAGGTATTGCTCAATCCCACTGCGTTCCTGTTCCAACAAGGGACGTATAATCTCCCCTCGAACCGGTGCGATTCCGCTTAACCCTGCCATACCGCTGCCCCGGATTAAATTCCAAAGCATGGTTTCTGCCCGGTCATTACGGTTATGCGCCACTGCTATCTTGGCTTTTCCACCAACTTTCTCCCTTTCTTGTCTAAATGCCTGATAACGAACCATTCTTCCCGCTTCTTCTTCTGAAAGCTTTTGTTCTTTTGCTATTTCCGGCACTGAAAAATGATACACCGTACATGGTATGTTCAAATTTTCACAAAGTTTTTGCACAAACGCCATATCTTCTAAGGCTTCTTCTCCGCGAATCCCATGTTCTACGTGCACTGCATGCACTTGAATCGGAACTTTCTTGGCATAGTCCGCCAACAGATACAAAAGACACACGGAATCTGCCCCTCCGGACACACCTGCAATCACGGTATCTCCTTCGCAAAGCATATGATGTTTCTCTATATACTCAAAAACCTGTTTTTTCATTTGCCCTCTCCTGCATTCTACTCTATTTTTTCCACATGCCGGTTACCAGAATAGTCATGTCATCCGGTATATACCCGTCACTTTTGCTTACAATCTGCTCCATAATGTATTCCGCCATATCTCTGGGATTTTCCACCTTTGTATTCAGTATGATATTTTTCAACTGATTCTCTTTGCCTTCCCCGGCGATACAGTCCATAGTTCCGTCACTAATCATAATAATATAGTCACCATCGTACAACTTTTTTGCAGTGGTGTCAAAGTCTGTCTGTTCAAACATTCCTGCCGGAAGACTGGTGGATTGAATGGTTTCCACCCAGCTTCCCCGTTTGATAAAGGTTGCCGCTGCACCCACCTTTAAAAATTCACAGATACCGCTGCGCAAATCAATTTCACTGATATCAATGGTGGAATACAGCTGAGAGCCGGAAGTGGTTACCATGCTGGAATTAATCATTCTTGCCGCCGTTTCTTTGCAGAATCCTGCCTCCATAAACTGCTCTATCAACTCGATTACCATTTCGCTTTCCTGACACGCCAAAAGACCGGAGCCCATGCCGTCAGAAAGGGCTATCACCGACTTGTTGTCATTTCCCTCAATAAAGGCAAAATTATCGCCGGAAATCCGCTCTCCTGTTTTTACCCGTCTGGATACTCCATAGAGCACTTTAAAATTCACATCCTCCACAAACATCACCGGACTAAAATCTTTGTACACCACCACTTTGCTGTCTTTGGAAGCAATCATCTTCTTTCCGCATACCCGACTGACTGCCGCCGCCACATCTTTTGTCATAACGCATCGGTTTCGTTTGGAACATATGCTGGCGTAAATTTCCATACCCTTGTCTGGACGCTCTATAATGTCAATTCCCTGCACTTTGATATGCATTGCTTTCAATTCCTTGGAAATCTTTTCTTCCAGACTGACGGAGCCTTCCTGAATCTCATAGGCATCTTTGGCGACGCCCGATAAAATATGTGCCATCTCATTTAACTGCCCTGCAATAGCAAGTCTGTTTTCGCATAGCTTATTATGCCACATGGTATTCATTTTCTGCATCACTGCAAAATCTGCCGGAGAGGACATTAACATCCCCCCTGCCATACCATCGGAAAACCCGTGATTCATGGATACCACTGTGCTTTCCGACAGCGTGGTAAAAGTGGATGCCAGAGATTTGAAAGCCTTGGCAATGCCCTCCATCTTCTCCCTCTCTTTATATCGATAGTCAAACACTTCTGACATCTCCACCACAGGCTCTGCTCTCTGTTCTTTTAATATGTACCGTATTCCCCATGCCATAATTTCAGACAATGTAAATACCAGCACGCCCTCTCCCAGTCCCATATAAACCTGATAGATTTCTCCTCCGTTGAGTGCGTAATCCACATAAGTCATGGAAGCAGTGCTGATTCCGGCTGCCGCACTTCCCAGCCTTGCAAATTTGTTTTCTTTATCCAATTCCAGAATAGAAGTGACTGTTGCCGCCACAATCATGCACAAGCCGTATTTTGCCAGCTGTATTGGTTCCATAAACAAAGACATTCCAATAAACATAACCGGGAAAAGTAACAATCGCATAACCTTTTCCTTATAAGCTGCGGCAAAAAAACTCAGTCCCAATGGATAATATCCAAAATAACTGATTCCTGCCATAAAAAATCCCACTAGCTGCAATAGCATTTTCTTTCCTACTTCTTTTTTCATTGTACGATACCCTCCTGATTCTTGTTTGGTTACGGAGAGCATTATAAATTGGGACTTTTGCAATGTTTGTCAAACTTTTAGCGGGATTTCAAAAAAGTTTTTGACAGAAATTTTCTGTTTTGCCTTTCTATGGAATTTCGAAGCACCTCATGTTTTTTAGGATACTCAAGTAATTTTACCAAACGAACATAAAAAGAACCGTCTGCATGTACTTCATACAACGGTTCTATTCTTCCGGCTTAAATATGACTTCGTCTTCATATACTAGCCCTAATTTGTCTTTTGCAACTTCTTCTACGTACTTCTTTGTTGTAATATACTTCTTGTATTCTTCAATCTCCTCGGTGCGTTCCTGTTCTTCAGCTATCTGCTTATTCAATACTGCCTCTCTGGATGCATAATAATCGTTCTTGGCCTGGAGTTCAATACTTTTAAATGTGATAACCACCAGTAACATTACAACTACCGTTGAAATTGACATCATGGCGAACCGGTTCTGGCTTCGTCTTCTACGCTCTCTCAAGCTTCTGCCCATGGAACTCACCCCCTAATGTCTGCTAATTATTATTTTAACTGTTTTGAGAACTTTTTTCAATCGTTTTTTATGAAATCCCATAACTTTTTTTCCCTTATTTTCAGCATTTTTTTCGAGTTTTTTAACAACTCCAAACACCTTTTTTAAAGGCCATAACAATACGTTAAATACTTTGCCAAATATCTGTAAAATGAACTTCAGTACCTTGGAAATTCCCTCTGTGACATAGGTGCTGATTGTCCCATTATACAACAACATACCGCAGGCTACTCCTGCCACTGCAAACCACCGGATGCTTCCATTGTTCTCCCGGTACAGCATCACAAAAATACATATGCCACACACGATCCAATAAACCAAATCTTCCAACGCAAGCGCAAATACGGAATGTGGCACCAGCTTTCTGAAAATCCGCAGCACATCATACAGAATCATAATGAGAACTCCCAATCCAAAAGAGTGAAGCAGGAAATATAATTCTGCCATAATATCTTCGTTCATCATTTAAACAGCCTTGTTAAGAATGGTTCGTTGCTTTTGGAATAACTTGTCACCTCAGAATAGCTAAAGCTGTCCATGCGCCCTTCTACGTCAATTTCACCTTTTTCCAGAGTAAGTCTGCTGACATGAAGGTCATTCCCTTTAATCATCAGCATTCCCTGTTCTGTTTCCAGTAAAACTTCTTTTAAGTCAAAGGAAAGCACGTCGGACACACCGGTAATGGTAGCCGAATGTCTGTTGTTTAACGTAAGTTTATGCGTCTTTGCCATTGTTTGTCTTTCTTCCACTCGTTTCCCTCCTTGTTTCATTCTTCCTGCTTCTTTAAGAGTTTATGAAAGACTTTCTGACTTTAGACTATAAATATTTGTAAAGTTCTTTGGCTTCTTCTTTTTTTACGGTTTCCTGTACGTTTAATACTTCAACCTTCACGGACTTATTTCCAAAGGCGATTTCAATGATATCTCCTTCTTTCACATTAGCAGATGCTTTGGCAGGCTTATCGTTAATCATTACTCTGCCGGCATCACAGGCCTCATTGGCAACGGTACGTCTTTTAATTAATCTGGATACTTTTAAAAATTTGTCTAATCTCATATGAACCTTCCTTTCTGCGACAGCCTGGTCGCCACAACAAAAAAGGGAACCTCGCGGTTCCCTGTAAGATACTTTCTTATGCGTTAAGAGCGTCTTTGAATGCTTTACCAGCTTTGAACTTAGGTGCTTTAGAAGCTGGAATGTTCATTTCTGCTCCTGTCTGTGGATTTCTACCTGTTCTAGCAGCTCTTTCAGAAACTTCGAATGTTCCGAATCCAACTAACTGGATTTTTTCGCCTTTCTTTAATTCTTCTACAACAACATCAGTGAAAGCTTTTACTGCTTTTTCTGCGTCTTTTTTAGATAATTCTGTTTTTTCAGCGATAGCTGCGATTAATTCTGTTTTGTTCATGTAAGAACTCCTCCTCTGATTGGTTTTTTTCTTGTTTTTGCAGGTTAAAAACATCTCGTCGCATAACCCTAAATCTATTTATAACTGTTTCTGTATAGTTTGTCAAGATTTTTCGTTAATTTCGTTGGATTTTTGCTCGATTTTATGAAGTTTTTCCTCTTTTTCCTGCTTTTTAATTGCGTTCCACATGGCTAAACGTTCCTCCGCTGTTTCCAGTTTGACTCCTGCAAACACATGAGGATGACGTCTAACCATTTTCTTTGCCACACCGTCAATCACATCTTCCAGAGTAAATTTCCCCTGTTCTCTGGCAATCTGACTATGCATTACTACCTGCAAAAGTACATCTCCCAGTTCTTCGCAAAGGTTATCGTCGTCCTTTTTCTCAATGGCTTCGATAACCTCCTCACACTCATCCCTAAGACATTTTTCCAAACTCTCATGAGTCTGCTCTCTGTCCCATGGACAACCGTTTTCACTGCGAAGGGTGCTGACAATGTCCACAAAGTCTTCTAAAGTATATCTTTTCTCTTCCATAGGGCGATTACAGCATCTTGTTAATCATTGCAATAACTTCCTGTCCTAATGCATCAGATTTCTTGTCTGCATCTTCTAAAGAAGTTCCTTTTACTCCATAGTAGAATTTAACTTTTGGTTCTGTACCGGATGGTCTTACACAGAGCCATGCATCATCTGTTAAATCATAGTAAAGCACGTTAGAGCTTGGAAGTCCTGTAGTAGTCACTTCGCCTGTTTCCATGTTCTTTACAGTGTCTAACTTGTAATCTCTTGCAGAAACTACTTTGTATCCTGCGATTTCAGCAGGTGTATTGTTACGTAAAGTATCTAAGATAGACTGAATCTTTTCTAAGCCTTCTTTACCACTTAATGTGATAGACTGGATTCCGTCTTTGTAGTAACCATATTTGTTGTACATATCAATCATGGCATCCCATAAAGTTTTTCCCTGTGTCTTGTAGTAAGCTGCTGCTTCACAAAGTGCCATTGTAGCAACGATCGCATCTTTATCTCTTGCATGAGTTCCGATTAAGCATCCGTAGCTTTCTTCAAATCCGAACAAATATGTTCCTTTTCCAGACTGTTCAAATCCAAGAATCTGCTGACCGATATATTTAAATCCTGTTAATACTTCGATTAATTTTGCATTGTATCCTTTTGCGATAGCGTCTGCCATGTTTGTGGTAACGATAGTCTTAATCAAAGCACCATCTGCTGGGATTCCTGACTGTACTTTCATCTGGCTTAATTCGTATTCTGCTAAAAGACATCCTGACATATTACCTGTTAAGGTGATGTATTCTCCGCTCTTAGTATCTTTTACATATACTCCAAGACGGTCTGCATCCGGGTCAGTTGCAAGAACTAAGTCTGCATCTACTTCTTTTGCAAGTTTTAAACCTAATTCGAAAGCTTCTGCTGCTTCCGGATTTGGATAGCTTACTGTTGGGAATTCACCATCTGGTAATTCCTGTTCTTTTACTACATATACGTTTTCGAAACCTAATTCCTTTAATACACGTCTTGCAGGAATATTTCCTGTTCCGTGAAGTGGGGAATATACAATCTTTAAGTCTTTCTGAGCTGCTTTAATTGCATCTAAATTCTTAACCTGGCTCTTTAATTCTGCAATATATGCATCATCGATTTCCTGACCGATAGTAACGAACAGACCTGCTTTTTCAGCTTCTGCCTTGTCCATTGTTTTTACTGTATTGTAATCTGTTACCTTCTTCACTTCTGCCATGATACCTGCATCATGTGGAGGTGTAATCTGCGCACCATCTTCCCAGTATACTTTGTAACCATTGTATTCTGGTGGATTGTGGGAAGCTGTAATGTTAATACCTGCAATACATCCTAACTTTCTTACTGCATAAGATAATTCCGGTGTAGGACGTAATGATTCAAAAATATATGCTTTAATACCATTGGCCGCAAGACAAAGTGCTGCTTCTGTTGCAAATTCCGGTGACATACGTCTGGAATCGTATGCAATCGCTACACCCTTATCCTGTCCATTTACACCTAAAATGTAGTTGGAAAGTCCCTGAGTAGTTTTACGAACGGTATAAATATTCATTCTATTTGTACCTGCTCCAATGATTCCTCTAAGACCGGCAGTACCAAAATCAAGTTCTGTATAAAAACGTTCCTCAATTTCTTTTTCATCGTTTTCGATTGCCTTTAATTCCGCCTTTGTCTTGTCATCAAAATATGGATTTTCCAGCCACTCTTTGTAAATTTCTTTGTAACTCATTTTCTTACCTCCATGTAATTAATCATCACTTTCTACCATATCCGAGAAGGAATAGGTAACATCTGAACTGTCTTCTGAAATGTAGACAGTATAACTTTTGGTTTTACAGCCCTCTTTGCGAAGGGTAATGGTATGTGTTCCTGATGTTTTTGCAAAATCAATCGGAGCCAAGCCCATATATGTACCGTCCAGATACACTTCTGCGCCTGTAGGTGCTGTAATATATATTTTAGAACTTCCTGTGGAAGTTGACTGCGAAGTGGAAGAAGAACTTTCTTCATCACCGCTGGCTTCATTGCTGTGCGTTGTGTCTGCGTCCTCACCGCCGGAAAGAAGATTTACTTGCGGTGTAATCGACGGACCTGCTGTCACTCCAGCCGCCGGGGTTACCGTTACGCCCTCAGCCGGTGTCACAGTAGCTTCACCTGTTACTTCCGGTGTTGATGTGACTTTTGCCGTAGGGGTTACGGTTGTACTTTCATCCTCTTTTGTTAATTTAATCTCTAATTCTTTTAAGGTTTCTTTTACTTTCAGCGTACCGCTATAGGCTTCATACCCTTCTGCGATAACTTTAATTTTATGGCTTCCATATTTCAATGTGATAATTTCACTATGGTCCATTTCTTTTCCATCTATGGTTAAAACTGCTTCTGCCGGAGTAATATTAAATTTCACACTTCCCAAAGGCAATTCTTCACCCTTTAAGTTGCCTACATCCACCATAATTTCTTCATTGCGGGTTACGGTGATGCTTTTAGAACCGCCCACACCATTTTTTGAGATGGATAAGGTATAATTTCCTTCCGGAACAACTAACATCATATCTTTTGTTACCGGCTTTACAGCCTCTTGTCCTACTTCTACCCAGCCTCCTATAAAGTAATCGGCATTTAAAAGTTTCACATAACCGTGTCCTTTATCGATTACAATAGAGCAGACTTGTTTTCCAATTCCTCGTAAAATCAAGGTATCCGCCGGATTAATGTCCATCAGCATTGCTTTTTCACCCTCGGAAAGGATTACCAGCATATTGGAATATTTGTATTTATCCTCGGCAATGGACATGATGTTCTGTGGCTCATCTACCTTTAGATTTCTCACATCCTTATATTCCCATGCATCATCAGAAATGGTCAGGGAATACATTTTCTTCTTTGACGCCACATAAGAGAAATCTACAATTTCTCCTGCTTCCAACTGAGTAATGGACATAATTTCATCGTATTTGTCCCTTACATCACAGCCTCCTGTGTAATTGAGAATCAATTTCTCTCCTGTAGTTACACTTTGCAGACTGATAATTTTATTTTCAGTATCTACAGAAAGTACCACCGCCACATCTGCTGTGGCAGGAACTTCCTTTGATACATTATCACTATTTTCTCCTGTTTGCAATGCATTTGTGCCGTTCTTCTTATTATTAACACTACAGCCCATAAGCATGCATGCCAACAGACATATACTTATAACTCCCAAAATTCTTTTTCTCATCTTTTCTCACCCGTGCATTTATTTTCTGCTTTCTCATTATATAATACTTCCACCAAAAAGCAAACGAAATATTTTATAAAAATGTGTTTTATTTTGAAAACTTTTTACAACTTCTTTCTAAAAGTTTCTAAAAATTCCCGTTTTTTCTCATTCTGCATCACTACAGTTTCCAGCTTTTCTATAGTTTTCCCGGAAATCCATGCCTTATTGCTGTTAAAATACTGATTTGCCAGCTTCCAGAATTTTTCAGGGTAAGAAAGGCGTATATACAAATTTTCATACTCATCACTGCTGATTTCGCGGACGTTGCTGTATTCGCTCAATATTTTTCGCCCGATTCCCTTATCCCAGTTATTCTTTTCGAGAATTTTTCTCATAAAGTCATACAAATCTTCCATCTGGATTCCCACATGACATTTTTCGAAATTTACGGTTACCGCTCTGTTTTTTGCGAAAATTACATTGTGATAATTGTAATCTCCATGACAGATGCAACCATTGCTCAAACTCTGTTGGTTCAAGGACTGATAAGCGGAATTATTCAGTTTTTCCAGTGCTTCTTCTCCTTCTCTGTAAAATCCGTCAAACTCTTTCAAGAATTTTGTTTCGAAAACTGAGATGCTGCTGCGGGTGCGAATATACCTGCGAATTTTTCGCAATTCTTTGTTATGTTTTTCAAATTCCAGACGCAGCGCATCGGGATTTTGCATCTCTGCAGGCAGCTCTATACCTTCCTTGCCCTGCATGTATTTATGTATTTTTGCCAGGTTTCTTGCCATATGAGCAATTTCCTGAGAATTTTTAATATCACATTCCATTCCTTCTATATGATTTTTCAATACATATTTTTTGGTATCTTTGTCTTGTGTCACCAAGGCTCCAGCGCGATTTTTTACAAATCCGTCCGTTACTATGCCAGCATCTGCATATAATTTTTCCTGTACTGCGTTCTGAAATTCCACATGTGCCTGAGTCCCTTTAAATTCTACTAATTTTTTCATTCCTTGGTTTGTTTCAACTAACAGCACACCCCTGCCACGACGGATGGAGCCGATTTCTAAGTCGTATTCGTCCAGTACGTTTATGCCTTTTTCATTCACGAAAATTCCCCCCTGAGATTATTTTTTTGCTTCAATCTATAGTATGGGGGTGTTGGGGAATTTAGAACAGTTAAAACAGAAGTTTGGGGGCATATTGTGTCCATGGATGTGGGGGCGCGTGACGGTTCCGGGGGTGTAAGAAGTTCTAAGTATCCCGTTATAAGGAGGTTGGTTGGCAGTACGCAACCGGAACACATTCGCCATCCAAGTGCAGCAACTGAAAATAATTAGTCCGAGAAGTGAGGATGCATTTTTGAGAGTGCTGTTCAAAAAATGCAGACGTAGCGGGCTACGTATGTATTTTTTGAATAGTGCTATCGAAAATGCAGACCAGTTCTCGGGCTGATTATTTTCAGTTGCTGCACGCTGCTCAGGTGTTCCTTTTCCGGACGTCCTGTCCGGAAATTGCTGGGTTGTGGACGGGATACTAAGAACTTCTAACGCCCCTTCACAGTCATGCGCCCCCACATCCATGGACACAATATGCTTGGCAAGCTTTTGTTTTTGGAGGTTAAATTCGCCAAAGCACTCCTTGGGAGAGATTATTGAATTTTTGGGGGATTGGGAGTTTAGTTTTGCTTGATTTTATTGGGGGCATATGATACATTTATAGACAAATGATGCTATGTTCCTTGTTGAACGAGCGAACCCCCAAAGAGCGGGCACTCTTTGGGGGTTATTTTGATTGGATGATTCTTAGGAATCTGTCTATGTATCTTTGGTCGTAGTCGCAGTTTTCGTAGCCTTTGGGGTCTGCTTTTTTAGGAATTCCTAGTTTTACCAGTTTTTGGTCGAATTCTTCTAGTTCTAAATAGGTGTCTTCTTGGTAGCGTTCTATGGATTCGTTGACGCTTGGTACGTGGAAGGTGATGAGGGTTTTGTCTATTGTAAGTTGGTAATAGAAATTTCCTTTTTTCTTGTACTCTGCAATTGCGAATGTTTTGTTTCCGAAACCAGTAGTTATCTGTTCTATATCGGAGTATTGATAGGTGATTCCGGTAGGGTTGAGTGGTGAATAATGTACTATGGAATCCTCTGTCACAAAATTTATACTAGTTATACAGCAATATAAGCCTATCAACCATAGGAGAATGGTGGCTGAGCGCCATTTCCCTAAGTGATTCCATAGTAATACTATGTCATTCACTTTTTCCAACTCTTCTGTATTCTTTTTAAAAATCTTTGCCAAAACCAGTACGCATATCAAAATTATCGGTATCATACTCAGCCAGACCATCGCTACACTTGCCACCGACTGGAATTCGAAAAACAAGTAATTTTCGGGTGCCATTAGGTTTTCCATCCAGCTTTCTATAGCTACTACTGCGGCTATTCCTAATACACAGGCAAAAATCAAGGCTATGATTAGAACCGGCATCATTCCTGCCCACTCTTTGTTTTTCTTTTTTATGCGCTTTTTATGACGGCGGTACTGGTACCCATAGTGAATCCAGTTTGCTGTCAGTAGTGCTGTTGCCAATAATGCCATAACAGCGTTGGCTGGTAATATACCGCTTCTTTCTTTGCTGATATTATAAAACAGCCAGATAATTGGTGCAAAACAGAGCAATGAAAAACTGATAGTTACCTGAAGACTTTGACAGCCAACGTCTTTTAATTCTTCCATGATTTCTGCCATTTCATCGCTTTCTAGGAATTCAATGGTTTCATTATATTCTTCAATTATCTGGGAATCTGTTTTATAATCTTTTGCCAGAGTCAGACACATTTCCTGCTTATCTTCGCAGATATCTTTCTTGTCTGCGAAAATTTCTGCCTTATCTCTTAGGGCATCCTTCACCTGTGCTTCCCCTTCGTCAAGCAGTGAGCGAATTTCTTCGATACTAAAGTCCAAATATCGAAACAGCTTAATCCATTTTAGTCTGGTTACTTCTTTTTCAGAATAACTTCGATAGGAATTTTCCTGATTCCGCTCTACCGTAATCAAATCTTTTGATTCATAATAACGGATACTTTTTGCGGTTAGTCCCGTTAACTTTTCCACCTCTTTAATTGTCATATTCTTCCCTTTCTTTGAAACAAATCTTTTCATCATTCATCCCCAAAATACACCTTAACCCTAGGGGAAGGTCAAGCTTTTTTGAAAGAATACGTTCAAATTTCTAACCAGCTATCAGTAAATCTTCGAATATTTCCCTTGCATCTGTGGCAGTACCTGCATTATCGATTTCCAAGGTGTCAGCCATATGCAAGTAGTATATAGTTCCGTCCTGCATTTTTACCTGTACCCACTCTTTGTTATCGGTTGCCGGGAAGCTTACTTTTCCATCGGATGGAGTTAAAACCTTCGGTTGACTGGCTGTGTCTTTTTCCGTGTATACAGTAACCTCTTTTAAAATGGCATGGCTCTGATATTTTTCCGATTGGTTAAGCGTATCAATTTTGTACCATTCCTGTTCCTGAACTTCTAACTTATCATCCACAAGAGCATAAATACATTCTATGCTGACAGTTTCCACCATGTCAGAATGCACTTTTGCCTGCACAGTGCCATCTCCTGCCATTTTGCAGGTTGAGAATCCTATCATATCCTGCAGGTAGCCTACAAATTTTAATTCACCTTTGTCATATCTGACAATATGAGTAGTATTGTAATCATTTGAGCCATAATCGCAAATAGCAATTTCTATATAATCATCACTTTCATCCAAATCCACCAGATAATAATATTCGTTTAAAGATTCTGCATGAAATTCGCTTATTTCTGTAAACTGTTCTGTCATATCCTGGTCGTTTATGGTAAGCGTGTAGGTTGGGCTCTCGAATACTTCATATTCTTCTCCATTTTCATCCTGCATCATACTCACATTCTGTTCTGTGCTAAAACAAATTTTCTCTTTTTCGCCATCAGAATCTAAATCCATTTCAGCAGAAGCTCCCTGAAGAACCGGATAGATATAAGCACCTTCCGGCTGATATTCTTCTTTCAATCCTGTCAGTTCTGAATACGGTATGATAAATTCAAATTCGCCGGCCGCATAAGAACCAAGCATATATTCGTTGGAAATTACATGATATCCGTCTTTTCCCAAATACCAGAATTCCTCTGCCAGCACACCATCTATATACTGTTCATAATCTTCAAACAGGCGTTCCTGATAATATGGATACTCACATTGTTCTAAAATATAGCTTTTTATGGTTTGCAATGCTTCTTCTTTATTTTCGAAAATATCATCTAAGGTAAGAATTTTTCCCGTGGTGCTGTCATAATTAACACCAATGGTACAGCTGCCACCATGGGCTCCACCTAAATATGACCATACAGTTCTTGTAAGAGAAATTACTTTAGAATCTTTACGTTCAACACCATAATAACCATACTCTTCGTATTCTTGAAAATATTCTTTTTCTTCTCCCTCAACGCCGTCATACATCTCTTTGGCAGACGTTTCATTTATTTTGGTGCCTTCCATAAATTCGGTTTTGCGTTTTTCCTGATCTTTTGCAATTTCTTGGGAAGCCGCTTCATTTCCTTCAATAGAAACCACAGGATAAGAATAATCATATCTGTATATTTCTTTGCCATCTTCCGCTGTAATCACATTATTTTCCGTCTGATCGGTAATTGTAATCTGTGACGTCTGCTGTCCCGTCTGACTTTCTTCGCTTTTTACTGCTTCTTCCTTATTATCTTCTGTCTGGCTTTCTTCCTGTACCTGTGTATCCACCTGAGTTTCTACTGCTGGTGCCGCTTCTTTGCCACATCCGCTCAAACCCATGCATGCTAACATACCTAACGCAATTAGTTTCTTTCTTTTCATCCCTTTATCCTCCCTTGAATTTACATTAAGAAATATAATGTTCCTTTACGTATTCACATAAAAATTCCTTCTGATTCTTCTCCGGTTCTTCTAAAACCAGTTCAAATAATTCACCCAGAATTTCTCCCATTACTTTTCCCTGCGGTATTCCCATAGACAATAAATCTTTTCCGTTGATTTCCATATCTTTCATCTTAATGCATTCTTTATCTCGAATAATTTCGTGATATAACTGCAAAATGTTGTCCAAATATGCTAATTTTTCTTCTCGCTCATATTCACTCTGTGCAAGTGTATCCGCCCTTTTTACCTTAATTAAATCTTCAAACAACTCTGTGCCTGATTTTACTGCCAGTCTTCGAATACTGGATTTTTTTAAGGACGGACGGTGGTCATGAAGTTCTATTAATTTCTTGACTTTTCCAATGGTATCGTTATCGAACTTCAAACGCCTTAATATACTGCGGGATATCTCTGCACTTTTTTCCGCATGGCCGTAAAAATGTGCCACTCCTTGTTCGTCTATGGTCTTTGTTTCTACTTTTCCCGCATCGTGCAGAAGAATTGCCAGACGCAGTACTTTGTCTGCCTCTACCCGTTTTAACGCCTGTACTGTATGTTCTCCTACCGTATACATATGATGAATATTTTCCTGAGTGCATGTCATCATGGCATCAAATTCCGGCAAAATCACTTTGGTAATCCCCAGTTCATAAGCTTCTTTGATACGCTCCGGTTCTTTGGAAACAAGAAGTTTTACCAATTCTGTCTGAATTCGTTCTGCGCTGATATTCTTTAAATTTACAGCCAGTTCTTCGATGGCTTCCTTGGTTTCTTCTTCAATTTGAAACTTAAGCTGTGCGGCGAACCGCACAGCCCGTAATATTCTCAGTGCATCTTCGGAAAAGCGTTCCTTTGCTTTTCCCACGCACCGAATCATTTTTCTATTGATATCTCCAATCCCGTCAAACACATCAACCAGACCTGCTGTTTCACTGTATGCCATAGCATTAATGGTGAAATCACGTCGTTTCAAGTCTTCCACAAGATTGGATGTAAATACTACTTCTTTGGGATGTCTGCTGTCCTCGTATTCTCCATCAATACGATACGTAGTCACCTCGTAACCTGTTTTTTCCAGCATTACGGTTACCGTACCATGCTCAATTCCGGTATCAATGGTTTTTTTGAAAATTGCTTTCACCTGCTCCGGTTTGGCAGATGTGGTAATATCCCAATCATCAGGGATTCTTCCCAAAATACTATCCCGGACGCAGCCACCCACTGCATAAGCTTCAAATCCATGCTTCTCAAGTTCTCCTATAATATAACTTACCTGTTCTGGCAGCTTGATCTTCATAGATTTCCTCCAATTATTTATCTACTAATCTTTTTGTTTCTCTTGCAATGGCAAGTTCTTCATTAGTTGGTACTACCAAAAGTGCCACTTTGGATGTATCTGTAGAAACGATTGCATCTTCTCCTGCCACATCATTTCTTTCTGCATCCAGCTCTGCTCCCAGATATCCTAAATAGGAAGCAACACGTCCTCTTAACAAGCTATGGTTTTCTCCCAAACCTGCTGTGAAACAGATTGCATCCACGCCATTCATAGCTGCTGTGTATGCACCAATATATTTTGCAACACGGTATGCATAAGACTGTACTGTGAGAATTGCACGTTCATTTCCTTCTTTTACCGCTGCCTCCACATCTCTCGCATCGCTGGAAAGTCCGGTTAAACCTAACATACCTGATTTCTTATTTAACACATTTAATGCTTCTTCTACTGTTAAATTTTCTTTCTTACAGATAAATTCAACTACCGCAGGGTCAACATCACCGCTTCTGGTACCCATTAAAAGTCCTTCCAGCGGAGTAAGTCCCATACTGGTATCTACGGATTTTCCGCCCTGTACTGCTGTTACACTGGCACCATTTCCCAGATGGCAAACAATAATCTTTAAGTCCTTAATGTCTTTTCCAAGCATCTCTGCGGCATGCTGTGACACAAACTGATGAGATGTTCCATGAAAACCGTAACGTCTGATTTTATATTTTTCATAGTATTCATATGGGAGTCCATACATATATGCTTTTTCCGGCATAGTCTGATGGAATGCTGTATCAAATACAGCAACCATCGGAATATCTCCCATAATTTCTTTACAGGAATTGATACCGATTAAATTGGCAGGATTGTGAAGTGGCGCTAAATCGCTACATTCTTCAATCGCCTTAATGGTGTCTTCTGTGATAATTACAGATTCTGAGAAATTCTCTCCACCATGAACTATACGGTGTCCTACCGCCCCAATTTCATCCAATGACTTAATACAGCCATATTCTTCATCTGTCAGTGCAGAAATCACCAATTTCACTGCCACTGTATGATTTGGCATTGGTTCTTCTACCACTTCTTTTCTTCCATCGTTTGTTTTGTGTGTCAGTACGCTTCCTGCCGCACCGATTCTTTCGCATAACCCCTTTGCAAGTACTTCTTCGCTGTTACTATCGATTAACTGATATTTTAAGGAAGAACTACCGCAGTTAATTACAAGAATATTCATATCCTACCTCCTATTATTAATAAGCTTTGCCCCAGTATACCATATTTTTCGCAGGTTTTCCGCAACATACGCAGGCATCTGCAATTGTTTCCTGTTTGAATGGAATACAACGGGAAGTTGCTGTTGTTTCTTCTTTAATTTTGTTTTCACATTCTACATCGCCACACCACATTGCTTTTACAAAGCCCGGCTTATTTGCAATGGTATCTTTAAATTCTTCATAATCTTTCGCCACATAAGTGTGAGAATCTCTGTGTGCTCTGGCACGTTCTAACATTTCTTTCTGCATAGTGTCTAAGATTTCTGTTACCTTGCTTTCTACTTCATCTAAAGATACTACAACCTTTTCTCTAGTGTCACGACGAACTACCACACACTGATTTGCTTCAATGTCTTTTGGTCCAAGTTCGATACGAACCGGAATACCTCTCATTTCCTGTTCGGAGAACTTCCAGCCCGGACTCTTGTCTGTATCATCAACTTTTACTTTGAATCCTTTTTCTAATACGCTCTTTACTTCATACGCTTTATCCAACACACCATCTTTGTTCTGCTGAATTGGAATAATTGCAACCTGAATTGGAGCAATCTTAGGTGGCAATACAAGACCGCTGTTATCTCCGTGAACCATGATAATAGCACCGATAACTCGTGTTGTCATTCCCCATGAAGTCTGATGTACGTGCTGTAATTTATTTTCTTTGTCTGTATACTGGATTCCGAATGCCTTTGCAAAGCCATCTCCAAAGTTATGGCTGGTTCCGGACTGTAATGCCTTACCGTCATGCATTAAGGATTCGATTGTGTAAGTAGCTTCTGCACCTGCAAATTTTTCTTTATCTGTCTTTCTTCCGCGAATAACAGGAATTGCCAGTTCATTTTCCAAGAAATCAGCGTACAGATTTAACATCTGTTCTGTTCTTTCCTTTGCTTCTTCTGCTGTCGCATGAGCTGTATGTCCTTCCTGCCATAAGAATTCTCTGGAACGAAGGAATGGACGTGTTTCTTTTTCCCAACGAACTACAGAACACCACTGATTGTAAACCTTTGGAAGGTCACGGTAAGACTGTACTTCATTTGCATAGAAATCACAGAATAATGTTTCAGAAGTAGGTCTGACACAAAGTCTTTCCTGTAACTGATTCAAACCGCCATAAGTTACCCATGCTACTTCCGGTGCAAATCCTTCTACATGGTCTTTTTCTTTCTGCAAAAGACTTTCTGGAATAAACATAGGCATATATAAGTTTTCTACGCCTGTTTCTTTAAATTTCGCATCTAAGGATTTCTGGATGTTTTCCCAGATAGCATATCCTGCCGGTTTGATAATCATACATCCCTTTACACTGGAGTAAGCAATCAATTCTGCTTTTTTCACTACATCGGTATACCATTGTGCGAAATCTTCCTCCATAGATGTAATTGCTTCTACTAATTTCTTTTCCTTTGCCATCGTATCTGCTCCTTTGCTTCTATATAATATAAGTTTTGGGGGGCGGGCAAAAAAATAAGCCTTCCTATCCCCCGAAAGGGACCGAAAGACTCGGCGGTACCACCCTAATTAACGCATAAACGTTCTCTCATTCTTTGTTAACGCCAAAGCTACGCTGTATTTTCATACAGAGCTCCAAGGCAGGTTCCATGTTTGCCGCGGGGAATTCTCACCAACCATTCCTTCTCTGAACACTTTCCACATGTACTAATCCTTTTCATCGCTGTTTTCTTCTAATATCATAACATTTGAGGCTAGTTTGTCAAGGGAATTTTAGTTTAATTTTCCTTAAAGAACGCCATTATTATACTTATCCAGATATTCATCTGCCACATCTTCAGAAATATGAAACTCAGCCATCAACTCATGGATAATATTATCATGACTTTCATTGTATTTTTTCAACATCTTTATGATACCTCTGACTTCACCTTTCACCTCATTTTCTTTTGCAATTTCTTCAAACAGAGTACACATATTTCCATCTCCTTTATCAAAAGCATTATAATCAATTTTACCATTGGCTGCTCCGGCTACCGTCATAATAACACTCTTATCCGTTTTATGTTCTTCACTATAGCTTATAGCCTTTTGCATTGCTTCTTTTTTAGATATATTTCTATTTAATATAATTTGAAGCAAATTAAACAAATCCCTATTATTCACATTGTGCAAAATCAAATTATTCTCTCTTGCCTCAATCAATACCATCTTATAGTCGTTTACAAATTTTGTCATTTCCTTGGGAATAGCCAACATTTCATGAAGTGATATTGCTCCATCCCAAGGCTTCTCCACGTAATAAACAACTGCCGTTATGACTGGAGCAAATTTATCTGTCTTCTTCATTTTGGACAGATATTCATCTTCCTCCATCCCCCGTGCTGTTCTATATTTCCTCGCATTGCTGTCATACTGTTTTTTGTATGTTCCATAATCATACCCCATAACCCTCATTGGCATCGCATAATGAATATGTTCCTGAGATTCCAAACCAAACATTACAAACTCTACCCCATGTGTAGATGACCTCTTTTGTATCTTGATATTATCTCTGGATACCTGAATACTTTCTGCATACTCTCTATGCTCTAATACGGAAGCTTCCTGAGTATCTACATCCTGTAATTCTTCCGGTTTAATAATCTGTTCACCCTCGAACAATACCGCATTAAAAAAATCTGCAAACTGTTCGTTATTGCTCCAGTAATTTTTTAGTACTACATCCGGTTTCAAATTTTGTATTTTCTTTGCCATCCTATAAAGAACCGCTCCTTTGCTAAGTTAGCAACCACCAGTTCAACTGGTGGTTTATTATTAGCCCTCAAAAGGGC
>CAYVCL010000035.1:0-29674 GCA_964450185.1 uncultured Lachnospiraceae bacterium
GATTTTAGAATATATATTTTTTAAAAATGACTTTTTTGTTTCCATTTTCTGCCTTTCATTTAGAAATCCTGTGTGTCCTCTAATATTTCATCCAGCATTTCTTCTGTCAATTCAAAGTTATATACATCTTTGTAAAATTCTGCCACTTCTTCTCTCATATCCATATCTTCAAATAATTCCGGATGCTGAATTTTGGCAAGCCACTTAATCATTAATGGTGTTTCTACCCCTGGTGGATCCCAACGATAGCCGCCAATCGGAATCTTGTATACCTGACCGCTTTTCACTGCATCTACCACAGACCAGTCCTGACCTTCCAGTTTATTTTCCATTAAGTCAGAAGGCTGCAAATCGGTAAA
Organism: uncultured Lachnospiraceae bacterium; assembly: GCA_964450185.1. Classification (GTDB taxonomy): domain Bacteria; phylum Bacillota; class Clostridia; order Lachnospirales; family Lachnospiraceae; genus RUG11237. The sequence continues at coordinate 360 of CAYVCL010000035.1, forward strand.
GTTACCAATGTAAATAATACTTGGATTCCACTCATAAATCTGCTCCATATTTACATTTAACGCTTCTCCTGACAAATCTCCTGCCGGATTGATAGCACCGCTTTTTTCCACCCAGTATTCGTAAAATCCTGCGCCGTTTACTTTCAGGTTATCTGATAAAATCAGGATATTTTCATAATCTTCCATGGATAATGTGCCCACTCTTTCTTCCACTTCTGCCACATTTTCATGGAAATAAGTAATTAATTCTTCTGCTCTTTCTTCCTTTTCAAACATGGTTCCGATAATGCGAATCCAAGTTTCTAAATCTTCTAAGGTACCATACTCTAAGGCAACTACCTTAATTCCTGCAGCTTCCATTTTTTCAATTTCTTCTTCCATGTAATTCCACTGGAAAACCACATCCGGCTCTAACTTTAACAGTTCTTCGATATTTACCACAAAACTGGTATCTACAAAGTCTGTGTTCGCATTTGCCAGTTCCGGATACATGTATCTCAAGGCACTGTTTTCGTATGCCGTAATGGAAGATGGATTACAACCGATTAAGTTATCAGAATTCCCTACCACTGCGTAGTAAATATAAGGGAATGGCATAATTGTTGTAACAACCTTGTCCGGCACGCCATCCAATTCGATTGTTTTTCCTAACTGGTCTTCAATTACAATCTTTTTGCTGCCTGTTTCCTCTGTTGCTTCCTCATTGGCTTCTTCTGCGGGTACTGTTTCTGTCACTTCTGTGGCTTTTGTATCTGTTTCTGCCGACTTGGATGCACCACATCCGGTCATCACAGCCATGCTTCCTGCTAAAAGCCCAAGCAACAATAATTTTTTAAATTTTTTCATCTTTTTTCTCCTTGCATTAATTTGTAATTTCTTTTATTAACTGGTCCATTTCCTCTCTCAATAAATGTATGGCTTCTTTCCAGTATAATTTGCTGGACAAAGCCACATGAGGAAGTTTTACCATGCGAACCTTGCTTTCTTCCGATAATAAATCTTCCATAAGAGGGTCACCCACCAATACTTTGTAATTTCCGGAGTATAATAATTCCACTAAAGATTCTTCTCCGGCTATGTTAATATCTCCTGCTCCGGCTATTTGTCTGTTTAAACCAAACATACTTCCCACGCATACTTTTGCTTCCGGATTCTCACCAAGAATTGCTCTTCGGATGCTGTTTGCCAATACCTGTTCTCCTACAATTAAGATATCTCCATCTTTTCCTTCGTCCGCTATCACTCGGTCTTCCTTATCCTGCAATGTCTTTTCTAAAGCTTCCCACACGTCCATCTGGTTTCCAAGAGGCATGCCCACCACATATGGAATTCCAAACTTGCGTTTTAATAATTTGGCGGCTTCCATTCCGGATTCTGTCACCACCAGATTCACTTCGGCTTTTGCCAAATCCTCAATCTGCTGTATTTTAGCCCCCATCATCATACGTCCTACAATCTGAAATCCGAACTGTTCTATTCGTTCATTCAAATCGTCTGCATTGTTATTGGCAGATAAATCAAGGGGAGTGGTTCCTAAAATATTAATTCCCCTTTTTATTTTTTCTTCGCTCTTTTTGGTAAATCTGCGAATTAATTCGCACATTGCCATGGACACGCCTTTGTTGTAAAGTCCCAATCCGTTGGTGTCAAAGCCGAAGGATGGAATTCCCGTTTTTTCCTCTATTTCATAGGCAATCCCCTTCATATCGGAGCCTATTACCATAGGAACCGGACTTCCAATTACTGTGTACATAGTTGGATTTATCACATCTCCTGCTTTTATCACATTGTCGATTAATTTATCATCTCGTCCAAGCACTGCATCGATTTCTCTTAAACCGGAGCAGAAAATTTTTGAACTGCTTCCGTACCATCTTGGTTCATCATATCCGGTATAGTTTCCGGTACAGCCGGATGCATCGTGAATGACACAGATACCACCCAAGTCAAACATGGCTGAACATACGCCGGAATAATCCGGTGCAAGTGCCGGAAGGGTTATCCATAATTGTTCCATTGCTTCCTCCATCTATTCTTTATACTACAATTACTGCTTCATCTAAGAGTTTCTTCAAATCCGCTGTTTCTTTGGATGCTTCTTCCATCATCTGTGCCAAATCAATAATACCCTGATATCCATACAAGCCATGCTGACCTGCAATGTCTACCACATGTTTTGCACCTGTAATGTAGGCTGCACTGTAGCCGATGGATAAGCAATCTCCCTGATGTTTTTCTAACACCGTTACTTTCGGATTCTGTGGCTGCAAAATTGTCATGTTTGGATAATGCTCCATCACCCACTGGAAATTTTCCTCATCGGATGGAAGAACTTTCTGTTCAAACACACATTGTACGTTGATTCCTGCCTGCAATAATGCCTTTGCCAAATCAAATGGTCTGACAATGGCTTCTCCATCAATAATGACTGGCATACCATTTAATGCTTCTGCTGTTTTCTCTAATGCCTCTTTGGCTTCTTTTTCATAAGAAGAAACTTCCGGACATGGCTTTTCTAACTGTTTTGCAATGTTTTCGTAAGTTTCTTTTATACTATCTGTCTGAAAAGAGGTTAACGCCATTTGATACGGAATTCCATGCTTTTTCTCCATCTGTACAGAAGCATATTTTCCAGTTGGTGTTACCACCAGATTCAGACCGCTTTTTGCCATTTCCTGATATCCTGCAAAGGTATCATAATCAGATATATGTCTGATTTCTGAAACGCCCATATCTTTTAGTATCTGAAACAGTTCTCCGTTGGAACGAAGGGGTGCCAGATTACCAATAATGTTCACACCGCCGTCCCTCTCTTTTGTTACATCTAAAAGGCTGTAATTCTTATTCTGAATATTGACTGCCGGTGGAACTCCCGTATCGGTAGAAGTTGGATTCATATGGCAGAAAATAAAACGAATATGAGGATAAAGCTCTGACAACTCCTGAATAAGTGCATCATGGTCTGTTCCCAACAAATCGTCAATACAGCTCACAAAAAGTTCCAACACCTTCGGCACTTTATGGCATTTTTCCAGATGCTTTAACAGCTTTCCTACTGCCTGAATCAATAAATCTTCGTAACCACCGGATACAATATCATCTTCACTTAAGAAAAGATAAGATACTCTGTTTTTGCGTTCCTCCATTCTGGCTGCCAAAGCTCCGTGTCTTCCGCAGGCAGCAGGGCTCACAAACAGGGTATAGCTTTCCGGTATTAAATGTCCCATTTTAAGCACACCCCAGCCGCCATGTGCCGGTGAAGAATAGTGCAGGGAATTCTCAAACACATTTTCTGTCGCGCAACAACAACTCAATTCCACTTACCTCCAATACTTTATTTGCCAATTCTCGATAAGCATCTGCCATGGCACTTTCCGGCAATGCTTCAATTACTGTTTTACCTTGGTCTTCTGCAGATTGAACTGCTTTATCTCTTGGGATTACACTAAGTACCTGTTCACCCATTTCCTCCGCAGCTTTTTGCACTATCATTTGTTCATTTTCCACATTACGGGAATTTAAAATAATACCGGACATTTTGGCATAACCACGTTTTCCAAAATTATGTACCGCACTGGCAATATTGGATGCTGCATATAACGCCATCATTTCTCCTGATGTTACGATAAATACATGGTCCGCATAACCGCCTCGGATTGGCATTGCAAAACCTCCGCATACCACATCCCCCAATACGTCGTACAAAACAATATCCGGTTTGTAATGTTCGTAACCGCCTAATTCTTCTAATTTTTCAAATGCTGTAATAATACCTCGCCCTGCACAACCGATTCCCGGTGTCGGACCTCCGGCTTCCACACAAAGAATGCCATTATATCCTGTAAACACGATATCTTCCAGTTCCACACCTTCCGGTCCTTTTTCTCTAATCTGATCAAGAACCGTTGGTATTTTCACACCACCCATAAGACATTTTGTAGAATCTGATTTCGGGTCACAACCTATCTGCATTACCTTGTACCCTAAGTCGCTTAATGCGGCTGATAAATTTGATGTTGTAGTGGATTTTCCGATACCACCTTTTCCATAAATAGCAATTTTAATCATGCGTTTCTCCTTAACTAATTTTTGTTAGACTTTTCTAACTCATGGTTTTAAAATTTGGTTAGCCTTTGCTAACCGTTTTTGATAATATCATTCATATGCTATTGCTGTCAATGGAAATAGTTGGCAAAACTTTCTCAATAAAAAGAATCAGGACAGTACTATCCTGATTCTCTCTCAAAATTTTATAACATTTCTTCTGGCTTCGCTGCCTCATGATTTTCCCATTCATCCACTGCGGTAGCTCCAGTTACATCAACAGTATCGCTGTAAGACTCTACTGTAACCGTATATTCGCTGTCCCCTTCCACATAAACAGTTCCATCAACACCAACAATGGATACTGTTTTACCATCTTCATCTACAATCGTTCCTTCGCTGGCAAGGCTGGTGACTGTGCTGTTTCCTGTCACTGTCCAGACGGAATCTTTATCAATATACAGATTACAGTAACCTTCTCCGCCATTTCCAGCATAGGTTTCATCCTTTACAACGGCACCTGTAAGGCTGCTTCCTTCGGTCATATAAAAGTCCAAATCACTGATAGAATCCCAGATTACATTTCCTTTCATTTCCTGTTCTATTGCAGTAAACAGACAATCACTTCCATTGCTTCCGGACTGCCCCCAGCCTCTCTGGTTATTATTTCCAGTACACTGAAGGAAAAATTCGCTGTCGTCATTGTAAGTAATATCCACATCTTTCAATGTGATGGTACATTCTGTGTTGGTGGTATAGAGCAAACCTCCGTTTTGAGAGGTGATACTTCCACCATCAATCTGCAGAGTGCTGTTTCCCACTTCAGAATCCCCTGACATACTTTGATATACAATCATGGTCCATGTGCAGTCGTTCTGACTGTCATCACTCATGTTTCCTGTAATATCACAGTCGTACATGCACAAAGTATTTAATCCTTCAATACAAACCGCTTCTGAGCCATTTGCAGTCAATGTACTGTTATTTACAGCAATATCCGCCGTGCAATATACCGCCGGAGAGCCCACACCATTGGAGGTATAAGTTCCTCCATCGACTACCATAGTACCGCCGCCGGCTGCATCCGTAGAAATTTCACTGTTTGAAACATAGAGATTCCCCTCTGTTCCAAGAACTGCTGCACCTACGCCGTAGAAACTGGAATTATCTCCGCCTGTACTGTCGGAAGAATTTCTGCTTACTGTAACATTTTTAAGAGTTACCGTTGCATCACTATCCACCAACACTGCATTTTCATCCGTTCCGGTTGAGGAAAGTGTTTCACCCTCCACGGTTGTGTCTTCTTTATATTCATTTACCGCTTCATAGCTGTCTACTCCCTGACTTTGTGATGGAGAACCTCCCATTCCAGGTCCACCACCCATTCCCATAGACTGAATGGCAATTGTAGCTGCATTTCCATCCTCATCTAAGCTAATGGATACTGTGTCACCTACCGCAATATCCGTTACGGAAATTGTTTGTTCTGCTTCCCCGGTAGACTCCTCTGTCTGATTTTCCGGTTTTCCCATGCTGCTTTTCGTGATTTTTGTATTTTCTGTAATTGTTATTGTTTGTTCTTCGCCTGTCAGTTCCAACATAGACGGTTTTTCGCCCATATCGCCGGATGGCTGACCTTCTGGGGCTTCGCCCATATCTCCGGATGGCTGACCCTCTGGGGCTTCTCCTTTTTCTTCAGACGGTTCGCCTTCCGGTTTTTCCATACGTTCCATTTCTTTCTTGGTTCCAACGGCAATAGTAATCGAATTCTCCGTCACATCCGTCACTTCTCCAAGTATTTCCTCAGTTTCTTCTTCGCTGTTATCACCTTGTTCTGCCTCTATCGTAGTCTGTTGATTATCATTCTCTACGGCATTCTTCTGTCCACAACCACCTAATACTGCTGCAGTCATCACAATCCCCATTAAAATCGCTACATACTTTTTCTTCATAATCAATCATCCTTTCTTTGACCTTTCTATCCTCAATTACTGTTTTCCCCTTTGACATCTCTAACTTTACTGGATAATTATGTGCAAGTTGTGAAAACTTTTTCAACATTGCGTGTATTTTCTCATATATGCCAAAAAGAGATATTGCTGGAATAGATATGCTCCCTGTCTACTTGACAGGGAGCATATCTATTCCAGCAATATCTCTTTTTATATTTTAAGCTTCTTCGGAAAAATATTCGTTAAAAATATCTTCTACATGCTCTAATTTTTCTGCTTTATATGCATTGGCACCGCAAAACAGTAATGCATCTTCAATATGCCCTGTAGCCGCATTTACAAGAGCATCGGTGATACAATATGGTGTATCTGCCGGATTACATGTCTGAATACACTGACGACACTTTTTCGGCTTATAAGCACCATTTTTGCTTTCCTCTGAAAAACGGTTCTTAATGGCACGTCCTGGCATTCCTACCGGGCTGTTAACAATGATAATATCTTCTTCTTTTGCATTGATGTATGCCTGCTTATATTTTTCATCCGCATCACATTCATAAGTAGTTACAAAACGGCTTGCCACCTGCACACCGTCCAGTCCCATATCCAGATAATGTTCCACGTCTTTACGGCTGTAAATACCGCCGCCAAAAACAACCGGTATCTTTCTTGCATATTTGGCAGCATATTCTTTTACCTCCTGCATAATACCGCGAATTTCGTTATCATAATCCACTTCATCGATATGGTCCAGCTCTTCTCGCTTAAATCCTAAATGTCCACCGGCTTTTGGTCCTTCGATTACTACCAAATCCGCTGTTCTTTTATATTTTTTATCCCACATTTTCAGGATAACATTGGCAGATTTCACAGAAGATACAATCGGTGCGATTTTTGTTTTGCTCTCACCAATCAATTCTGGCAGCTTAATAGGAAGTCCTGCTCCGGAAACCACCAAATCAACACCTGCTTCTACCGCAGCTTTTACATAATCTTCATAACGTTTGGTTGCCACCATAATATTGACACCCACAATACCGCCCTCTGCTTTTTCTCTTGCAAGACGTATTTCTTTTCCTATGGTACGAAGATTTACTTCAATAGGATTCTTATCAAAATCCGGTTCACGATAACCAATCTGTGCTGTAGAGATTATGCCGATTCCGCCTGCCTTTGCCACTGCTCCCGCAAGACCAGACAAGCTGATTCCAACACCCATTCCCCCCTGAATTAATGGAAATTTTGCTTTTAAATCGCCTATAACTAATGGTTTCACATTCACTTTACATTCTCCTAAATCGCTGATACCGCTGCATAGATATTTCTTCTTCATCCATTTCCTGATACTCACTGATAAAATCTGCAATGCAGTGTTTTATCTGTGTAGCAGGATATTCAATGGTTTCTGCAGTTGCCGGTTCCTTTTCATATATTATTTCATCTATAATACTTAATTCTTTCAAATCTTCTGCGGTGATTTTCATAACCTGAGCCGCTTCTAATGCACGTTTGCTGTCCTTCCACAAGATAGATGCAAATCCTTCCGGTGAAAGAATAGAATACGTAGCATTTTCTAACATAATCACTTTATTGGCAACTGCCAGTGCAAGAGCACCACCACTGCCTCCCTCGCCAATCATAACACTTAATACAGGAACTTTTAAGTCAGACATTTCCATAAGGTTTCTGGCAATCGCCTCGCCCTGACCACGTTCTTCTGCTTCCATACCGCAAAATGCTCCCGGAGTGTCTACAAAATTGATAATGGTACGTCCGAACTTTTCTGCCTGCTTCATTAATCGCAATGCTTTTCGATATCCTTCCGGTGAAGGCATACCAAAGTTTCTTGCAATATTTTCCTTGGTATTTCTACCTTTCTGTATTCCGATTACTGTTACCGGAATCCCCTGAAAATATGCCAGACCGCCTACAATCGCTGCATCGTCTGCATAATGACGATCTCCATGGAATTCGGTAAAATCGGTAAAGATATTCTCTATATAATCTAATGCAGTAGCTCTGTCTGCGGCTCTGGACAACTGTACACGTTCCCAAGCTGACATTTCTGTCCCTCTCTTACGTGCCATAAATGCCTCAGACATTTCCGGTTCTATCGTTACTTTTTCTGGCTTTTTATGCATACGAAGCAATTTATATAAAGTATCCTTTAATTCTTCTCTTTTTACAATGGCATCAATAAAACCATGTTCTAACAGAAATTCTGCTCTCTGGAAACCTTCTGGCAGTTTCTGTCCGATGGTCTGCTCAATTACTCTCTGTCCTGCAAAACCAATCAATGCATTTGGTTCTGCCAGAATAATATCACCTAACATGGCGAAACTTGCAGTAACACCACCGGTAGTAGGGTCTGTCAGCACTGTAATATATAAAAGTCCAGCATTGGAATGGCGTTTAATCGCTGCGGATGTTTTCGCCATCTGCATCAGTGACACCATACCTTCCTGCATTCTTGCTCCACCACTACAGCAGAACACAATCACTGGAAGTTTTTCTTCTGTGGCACGTTCAAAAGCTCTGGCAATTTTCTCACCTACTGCCTGCCCCATACTACCCATAATAAAGCGGGCATCACAAACACAGACAACGGCTTCTTCGCCATAAATCTTTGCTTTACCGCAGGTAACTGCTTCACCTAATTTTGTTTTTTCTCTTGTCTGAACTAACTTTTCTTCATAACCTTCGAAATCCAGTGGATTGTTTCCCACCAAATCTTTATCCCATTCTTCGAAGCTGTGTTTATCCACTACCATTCGGAGTCTGTTCTTTGTTCTTACACGAAAGTACGCATCACACTTATAGCAGCTATAAAAATTATTTACAACATCTTCTTTGTAAAGCAATTCTCCACATTTCGGACATTTAATCCAAAGTCCTTCCGGCACTCTTGGTTCCATGCCTTTCGGGGTTTTCTCTTTTTCAATTTTCATGTCTTCTGCCGCTACTTTTATATAACTTGGCTTTTTAAATTTTAACATGAACCTCTACTCCTAACCAAAATTCTCCTCAATAAACTGAGTGGTAATATTTCCTGCCAAGAAATCCTCATTGTTAAGAATCTCATACTGGAAATCTATATTTGTTTCAATGCCTTCCACAATCAATTCACCTAATACACTTCGCATTTTCTGAATTGCAGAAGCTCTGTCTTTATCATGTACAATGATTTTTGCAATCATGGAATCGTAATTTGCAGGTATGGTATAATCGCTATACACTGCGGTATCTACACGTACACCATTGCCTCCCGGTAAATGAAGCTGGGTAATTTTCCCAGGACATGGCATAAATTTTCTTTTTGGGTCTTCTGCATTGATTCTACACTCTATCGCATGACCTCTTAAAGTTACTTCATCCTGAGAAACAGATAGCTTTTCGCCTGCTGCCACTCGGATTTGTTCTTTAATCAGATCAAGACCTGTTACCATTTCTGTAACACCATGTTCTACCTGGATTCTTGTGTTCATTTCCATGAAATAGAAATCTTTGTTTTTGTCTAATAAAAATTCAATGGTCCCAGCCCCTTCATATTCTGCTGCTTTTGCTGCTAAAACGGCTGTTTCACCCATTTTCTTTCTAAGTTCATCATCCAATGCACAGGATGGTGATTCTTCTAACATTTTCTGATGGCGACGCTGCAGGGAACAGTCACGTTCTCCCAACTGCACAACATTGCCATACTTATCTGCCATAATCTGAATTTCAATGTGTCTTGGTTCTTCAATAAACTTTTCGATGTACATTGTATCGTCTGCAAAAGCTGCCACAGATTCTCTCTGGGCTGTTTCAAACTGGCTGATAAAGCACTCTGCGTTTTCTGCCACACGCATACCTTTACCGCCACCACCGGATGATGCCTTAATCATCACCGGAAAACCAATTTCTTTGGCAATTTCTAATGCCTTTTCCGCCTCAAAAACAGGTTCTTTCGTTCCCGGAACTACCGGAACTGACGCCTCCATCATAGTCTTTCTTGCTTCTGACTTATTCCCCATTTTCTGAATTACTTCTGCGGAAGGACCAATAAATGCAATGTTGCATTTATTACACATATCTACAAACCTGCTGTTTTCGGAAAGAAAGCCGAAGCCAGGGTGTATGGCTTCGGCCCCAGTTACAATGGTTGCACTGACAATACGTTCCATGTTAAGATAACTGTCTTTAGCCAAAGCAGGACCGATACAGATTGCCTCGTCTGCAAGCTGGGTGTGCAGTGCTTCTTTGTCCGCTTCTGAATACACTGCTACTGTTTCGATTCCCATTTCTCTGCAGGCGCGAATAATTCTTACGGCGATTTCACCGCGATTTGCAATCAGAATCTTATGAAACATATTTTCCTCCTATCCAATGGCAAAGGTCAGCTCTGCCTGAGTTACCAATTTACCATCTACATATGCTTTACCAACACCGACACCGATAGGACCTTTTTGCTTTGTGATTTCAACCTCTAATCTTAACACATCTCCCGGAACTACTTTGCCTTTAAATTTCGCTGAGTTAATTCCGCCGAAATATGCAGTTTTTCCTTTGAATTCTTCTTTACAAAGCATTGCAACTGCCCCAACCTGTGCCATTGCTTCTACGATTAACACGCCCGGCATAACCGGTTCCTGTGGAAAATGTCCGGCAAAGAATGGTTCGTTGTATGAAACGCATTTCTTTCCTACCGCTTTTTTTCCTTCTTCCAATTCTTCGATCGTATCAATCAAAAGAAACGGTTGTCTGTGAGGAATAATTTCCATAATTTCTTTGGTAGTTAATACTGACATTCTTACCTTCCTCCCTATTCAATGATAAACAAGGTCTGGCCGTATTCCACCATATCCATGTTATCCACGAGAATTTCTTTGATGACACCATCATACTCGCATTCAATTTCGTTCATCAATTTCATCGCCTCAATGATACCCAGAGTCTGACCTTTTTTCACACGATCGCCCACTTTTACAAATGGTTCTGCATCTGGTGATGGTGCATTGTAAAAGGTTCCTACCAATGGAGATTTCATTTCGTTACCTGACACCGGCTTTGCAATTTCATTTACTACTGCTTCACCCTTTGGTACGATTGTTGTCTGAACTGGAAGTGCTGCTACAGATACCTGTTCTTTTTTCTGTTTTTTCATTTCAATATTAATTTCCTCGTTATCCAGACTAAAGCTGGTCAACTCTGAAGCTGAAACAGTTTCAATCAAACGTATAATCTGTTCAAATTCCATTTCTATCTCCTCTATTCACTATACTTTCCAATCAGGATACTTGCATTATGTCCTCCAAATCCAAGGGAGTTGCTTAATGCATAATTAATTTCCTGATTTACAGGTTCTTTTACATAATCTAAATCGATTTCTTCGTCTGGAGTGTTATATCCTACTGTCTGGTGAATATAACCTTCCTCTAACTGTTTTACGCAGGCGATAAATTCTACTGCACCTGCTGCTCCTAACAAATGTCCAATCATAGACTTTGTGGAGTTTACTTTGATATTCTTTGCATGGTCCCCAAAAGCAGCCTTGATTGCTCTTGTTTCAAACAAGTCATTGTGATGAGTTGCTGTACCATGAGCATTGATGTATGTGATGTCTTCTTTTTCAATTCCAGCATCACGAACTGCAAATAACATAGCATTTGCCGCTCCCATACCATCTTCTGCAGGGGAAGTAATATGATAAGCATCTGATGTACTACCGTAACCAACAACTTCTGCGTAAATCTTTGCTCCACGTTTTTTCGCATGTTCCAATTCTTCCAGTACAACTACACCGGAACCTTCACCCATAACAAAACCACTTCTGTTTTTGTCAAATGGTAAGGAACATTTTGCAGGATCTTCTTCTGTGGATAATGCAGTTAACGCTGTAAATCCACCAATTCCTACAGGAGTAATAGAACTTTCTGTTCCTCCGGCTACCATTACATCTGCATCGCCATACTGAATGGTACGGAATGCTTCACCGATGGAATGAGTACCGGTAGCACAAGCTGTTACTACGTTGATGCTCTTTCCTTTCAATCCAAACTGAATGGATACATTTCCTGCTGCCATGTTAGAAATCATCAAAGGAATTAATAATGGGTTTAATCTTCCCGGTCCTTTTTCTAATAATTTCTTATGGTCTTTTTCAAAAGCATCCAAACTTCCGATTCCGGAACCGATGGCACATCCAACTCTGTATGGATCTTCCTGTTCCATATCAATCTTAGCATCTTCTAAAGCTTCTTTTGCTGCTGCAACTGCATACTGACAGAAAGCTTCCATTCTTCTAGCTGATTTCGGATCCATATAATCTTTTGGATTGAAGTCTTTTACTTCTGCTGCAATTTTTACTTTATAATCTGTGGTATCAAATTTAGTGATTTCACCAAAACCAAGTTTTCCCTGCTTGATACCTTCCCAGTAATTATCTACGCCTAAACCGATAGGAGTAATTGCTCCTAATCCTGTAACTACAACTCTTTTCATAACTAACAAATCTCCTTTATATCGCCATACCGCCATCTACACTAATTACCTGTCCGGTAATATAGGATGCTTCCTCAGATGCAAGAAATGCTACCACATTAGCAACTTCTTTTGGATTTCCTGTTCTCTGGAATGGTATCTGCGCAACAGTAGCTTCTTTTGCTGCTTCTGTCATTGCTGCTGTCATTTCAGTGTCAATAAATCCTGGTGCCACTGCGTTTACATTAATCTGTCTGGAAGCAAGTTCTCTTGCCATAGTTTTAGTCAAGCCGATTACACCAGCTTTTGCTGCTGCGTAATTTGCCTGACCTGCATTTCCCAGTATGCCGGTTACAGAAGAAATATTAATAATTTTTCCCTGTTTCTGTTTTAACATCTGACGTGAAGCATGTTTGATTGTGTTAAATACGCCTTTTAAGTTGATAGCGATAACATCATCAAAATCTTCTTCTTTCATTTTCATAATCAGATTATCTTTTGTGATTCCCGCATTATTTACTAAAATATCAAGACTTCCGTGTTCTTTCACTACGTCTTTTACCATAGTTTCCACTGCTTCGAAATCTGATACATTACACTGATAAATATCAGCAGCGCCGCCCTGAGCTTCAATTACGCTCTTAACTTCTTCTGCTTTTTCTTTGGAACCATTGTAATTAACAATTACATAAGCGCCTTTTTCTGCCAGTGTAATGGCGATTTCTCGTCCGATTCCACGAGAAGCACCGGTAACCAATGCAACTTTCCCTTTTAACATATTTTCCTCCTTAACCCTGACACAGGGCTGCAATTTTTTCTAAATCCTCTACTTTTTCCACATTGAACATGGTAACTTTTTTCTCTTTATCAATCTTTCTCATAAAGCCTGCTAAAGTCTTTCCTGGTCCGATTTCAATAAAGGTATCAATTCCATCTTCAATCATTTTTTCTACGCTCTGCTGCCATTTTACAGAAGAATATACCTGTTCTTTTAACAGTTCTTTTACGCTTGCTGTATCTTTTACGTAATCAGCTGTCACATTGGTAAGATATGGGACTTTGATTTCTCCCAGAGAAACATCCGCTAAGACATCATATAATTTTGCACCGGCATCCTGCAACATTGCAGAGTGGAATGGTCCGCTTACATTTAATTTCACACAACGTTTTGCGCCCTGTTCTTTTAAAGCTTCGCATGCCTTATCCACTGCAACTTCTTCTCCGGTAATAACAATCTGTCCAGGACAGTTATAGTTGGCAACACTTACGATACCTTCTGTCTTTTCACAGATATCTGCAATCACAGCTCCGTCCAATCCAAGGATTGCTGCCATAGCTCCACCGGTAGGTACTGCTTCCTGCATTAAAATACCTCTCTGTCTTACAACTTTAAAGGCATCTTCTACAGATAACACTCCTGCAGTTACCAATGCACCGTATTCTCCAAGGCTTAATCCGGCTGTTACCTCCGGACGGATTCCTTTTTCTTCCAGTACTTTTGCAAGAGCGACTTCTACTGTCAGCATAGCTATCTGTGTGTATTCTGTAATGTTGATTTCTTCATTTTCTTCAAAACAGATTGCTTCCACATCCAGTCCTGTAGCCTTCTTTGCTGTAGCAAAAATATCTTTACATACCTGAAAGTTGTCATAAAAATCTTTTCCCATTCCCACATACTGGGCTCCCTGCCCTGGGAATACAAATGCAATCCTGCTCATATATTTCTCCTTCTTTGTACTATATGAATTTCCTACTTTAATTTAAGTAATACTTCTGCCTGTGACATGATTTCTTTTACGATTTCATCACATGACTTTTCTTCTTTTACTAAACCTGCAATCTGGCCTGCCATAAGAGAACCATTCATTACGTCCCCTTCCACTACTGCTTTTCTCAGTGAACCTAATGTTAAGTGTTCCAATTCTTCAAAAGCAGCTCCTTCTTTTTCCATACGCAGGTATTCTCTTGTCATCTTATTGCGAAGAACACGAATTGGATGTCCATAGCTTCGTCCTGTAACTTCAGAATCAATGTCTTTTGCTTTGATGATTCTTTCTTTGTAGTTTGCATGAACGATAGATTCTTTGGATGCAACAAAACGTGTACCAATCTGCACTGCTTCTGCACCAAGCATCATAGCTGCTGCAAAACCTCTTCCGTCTGCCACACCTCCGGCTGCAATTACCGGAATGTCTACGGCATCTACTACCTGTGGTACAAGACACATAGTAGTCTGGGAACCAATATGTCCACCGGATTCACAACCTTCTGCAACTACCGCATCCGCACCGTATTTTTCCATACGTTTTGCCAATGCCACAGAAGCAACAACAGGCATAACCTTTACGCCTGCATTTTTCCACATTTCCATATACTTTTCTGGGTTTCCCGCACCGGTAGTAACGGCTTTGATTCCTTCTTCCACAATTACCTGTGCAACTTCGTCCGCATATGGACTCATTAACATAACATTTACACCGATTGGTTTATCGGTTAATTCTTTTGCTTTTCTAATTTCATTTCGAACAACATCGGCTGTTGCGCTGGCACCACCAATAAGTCCCAGTCCTCCGGCTTCTGACACAGCGGCTGCCAGATTATGTTCAGCCACCCATGCCATACCACCCTGAATAATCGGATATTCAATACCGAGAAGTTCAGTGATTCTTGTCTTCATTTTATTCTTCCACACCTTTGTTTTTCAAATAATCCATAACTGCACCTACAGTTGTGATGCTTTCTAAGTCTTCTGATGGGATTTCAATGTTATATTCTTCTTCTAAGCTCATTACTAATTCAAATAAATCTAAGGAATCTGCTCCCAAATCTTCCTTAAAGCTTGTTTCTGCTGTAATTGTATCAGCGTCTGCGCTTAACTGTTCTGCAATAATTTCTTTAATTTTTTCTAACATAGTTCTCAATTTCCTTTCGATTTCAAAATAGTTTTATTAACAAATAGTTTGATATTCAAAGTATATGTTGAAAAATATGATTTGTCAACCCTTTTGTTAGAAATGGTGACAAATCATATTCCTTAGTACATATAACTCATTTCATCATCATCGTAAGAATCATTTTCATACTGTTTTGTCCAGTCAATATTGTTGCTTCTTTTCACTGGTCGCTGAACGCGTCCAGCGTTTGCTTTGTTCTTACTGTTGTTCTGATTATTCGTCTTTTTCTGCATGGCTTTCTTTTCTTTTTCCAAGCGTTTTACAATATCCATCTTATCCGGCTGCTGCTCTTTGATTTTAGCCACATCTTTGGCAGCCTGTGATTTCACACTTCTATGCTCCCCAGCTCTGTGATTCCCCCTCTTGTAATCATCTTCGTCTTTGTCCTTATCAAATCTTGGACGATATGTTCTTCCCCCGTCTTTCGGCTTATTATAAGGCTTGCTGTCTGTTCTCTGATAGCCTCCTCTTTCACCTTTTTCATAGTTTCTTCTCTGGTAAGAACGCTCTGTTGCATTCTTCTGTCCACTACGTTCTTCCCTTGTATTGCCTGTAGCCACCGTTGTTCTCCTTCCAAATTATGTTTCTTAAATTTTTCTTAAAAATTTATGATAGTTCTATTTTATTATAAAATCACAGAAAGTCAATCAATATTTTGTAAATTTAATGGATTTTTTACGTTGGAACAGTTGCATTTCCCACTTCTTTTTGTTACATTAGAAACAAGATACATTTCATCTTAAAAATCAAATAAAAAGCGAGGATTGAAAATGGGTAAGGATAATAAAAATTACGATGAAGATACCGATGTAGTGGTAACACTTACATTGGACGACGATACGGAAGTAGACTGTGAAATTCTTACAATTTACACCGTAGGAGAACAGGATTACATTGCACTTCTTCCACCGGCAGGTCATGGATTTGAAGAAGGAGAAGCACTTTTATACCGTTACTTTGAAGAAGACGAGCTTCCTCGTATCGAAAATATCGAAACAGAAGAAGAATACGAAATAGCCGCAGACGGATTTGACGAATGGCAGGATGCATCCGAATACGACGAACTTTTTCTGGATGATGACGAAGACTAATAGAACAGCACAATAAAAAAACTCAGCAGAATATTCTCTGCTGAGTTTTTGTTTATTACAGGGCAGGAATGGAGAACCAGAATTCTACTCCGTCTTCCTGATTCTGCACACCACAATTTCCGCCGTGAATTTCTATGACGGATTTAGTGATAAAAAGTCCCAGTCCGGTATGGCCCAGACCTTCTTCCGTTTCTTTTTCTCTTTCCTGTTCCGACACATAAAAGCTTTTCCAGATATTGTCCATATCTTTTCTGGCAATGCGCTCTCCCTGATTATAAATTTTCACAAAGATTTCACTGTTCAACTTATACATGGAGATTCTGATTTTATGTCCATAGTCCGTATGCTGCAATGCGTTCATCACAAAATTGCTGATTGCCTGCTCGATATATTCTTCTTCGCCATATACCTTACAGTAATCCTCCAGTTCGGTTTCCACCTGTATATTCTTTCGCTTAAATAAAGCATCATACTTCATGATAATATAATTCATAATCTCGTTTAAAGACATTTCCGTCTTTAGCACTTTGCCCATATTGTGCTCCAAAATGGTAATGTCCATAAGGTTTCCCACCATTTCAGACATTTTGGCGATTTCTTCCTGAATAGAGGTATAATAATATGCCCTCTGTTTTTCCTCTTGCAGATATTCTAACATTTCCACCTGACTGGAAATTACCGCAAGTGGAGTCTTTAATTCATGTGATACATTGGACACAAAATTCTTTCTCGCCTTTTCCAAGCGTTGCTGCTGAATATTCTGTCGCATCAGCATATCCCTGTTATTTTCCTGCTCTTTAATATAGTCCTGTACCTGGTCGGACATGGAATTGATACTGCTTGCTAATTGATTTAATTCATCAAATTCGCCCTTTTCTTCCGCGCGTTCACCAAACTCACGTTCTGATAACTTTCTTGCAACATGTTCTAATTGCTGAATGGGTCTTAACAGACGTCTGGAACAGAAATGCATCACGCCTATACCTCCAAGCAAACAAACTCCAAAAACACCCAATAACAGTGTTGTAGTAAACTTAAATGTTTTATCTATGGATTTTAAGCTGTCTTTAATGGAAATGTAATATGTGTGACCATCCTGTTCGATAATTCCCAATACACGAATATTTTCATTGCTTTGGGCTTTTCTTCTTACAACTGTTGGTATCTTAGAAAATTCACTCAGACGAATCTGTATGTCACGATACACTCTTTTCGTTTCTTTACTGGTCTGATAAACGCAGTTCATATTTTCATCTGCAATGGTAAAGGTATAATTATAACCCTCATATTCCAAAATCACAGCTTCATCGGTATCAATTTCACCCAAATCTACATCTTTTAAATTTTCAAATGCTTCTTTTGCCACGGATACTCTATAATTTCTATATAATTGTGGTCCACACAAATAATATAGAAGGATTCCGCCGCCCAGAAAAACAATAAGAAAAACGGCCTGTACTACCGTAAAATGAGTATTAATTTTTCTCACTGCCTTCACCTCCAAATACATAGCCTACACCATATACGGAACGAATGCAATTACTGTCTTTTAATTTCTTTCGTAATTGTTTCACTAAGGTATCTACTGTTCTAATGTCGCCTACGTAATAATAGCCCCAAACAGAATTTAAGATTCTGTCACGACTTAGTACAATTCCTTCATTCTCCATAAAATACTGAAGCAATTCAAATTCCTTTGGGGTGGTTTCAATATATTCGTTCTGGTAATACACTTTTTTCGTGGCAATCTCAATACGTATTTCATCGGATTCCATAAATTCTTTCAATTTTCCAGCTCGTTTCAATACCGCTTCCATATGGACTTTAATTACCGCCAGTGAATAAGGCTTTGTAATATAGTCGTCTGCGCCACACTCAAAACCTTCCACCTGGTCTTCCACTTCTGCCTTGGCAGTAAGCATAATCACCGGAATCGAAGAAACTTTTCGAATCTCTTTTATTACCTCATATCCATTAATTCCCGGAAGCATAATGTCCAACAGCACAATATCGATTTCATGCATATACTCCCGCATCTGTTCTAGGGCACTTTCCCCATCCTCTGCCTGCAACACCTGATATCCCTGTATAGTCAAAAAATCCGTCAAGGTGTATAACAGCTTTTTTTCATCCTCTACTACAAGAACTTTATAATTATTCATCCTATTCTCCTACCGCTTCTGAATCCAGATAATATGGACAAATATCAAGGAAATTTTCCTGTATATTTTCTCCCGTATGATATCTGTAATATATATCCGCCAGTTGCTCGCTGAATATTTCAGCTCCATCCCTGTTTAAGTGCTTGGTATCCTCAAACTTGTCATTGGTATACAATATCTTCAACTCTTTGTGATAATTAAAATCCCAAAACAGTATATCATATTTTTCTGCGAATTTTGCATAATAATCATGGACTACCGCCATATCTCCATATGACTGAATCTTTTTGCCCGGCAACGGAATATACACAAGAATCAACTCAATCTGATTTTCATTACAGTATTCTGCAATTTTAGTAAGATATTCCAGATTGTGTTCTTTTACCTTCTCTGCCTTAAATTCACTCTCTCCCGGCACTAAAGTATCTATCTGTTCGCCCTTTAGCTTCTTCTTATTGGCAATCATTCCCTTTGTCTTATAATTGCTTTCAATAATCTGTCCATCTTTATATTCTTCTGACTGCTTTACATTTACGTTTTCCTTGATTAGCTCGCTGTCAAAATAATTGTCCACTCTGGCAGAATAAAACATCATATAAGGCCATTCATTCAAAGAACAGCCTTCCAAAAGATATTTTACCTTACTGTATGGGCTTTCCAAGCGGTCGTATAACCTTGACTTATATACAGTATCTACGTTTTTCCTCATCATATTATCCGGAGCAATCCCCAGTATTACTGTTTCCACCGGATTATTTCTCGTCATATCCTTAAGCATGGTATAAGTACCATCCAAGGGCTGAAGACTGCTTGCTGTATTAAAGCTTACTGTTTCCATTTTTTCGTCGATAACTTCAGGATCAATTCCCCTTTGAGCAGTTGAAGTACCACATATGAGCGTTTCAATTTCTCCATTACATTCCTCGCGCTCTTTATTAATAAAAATAATTGTTTCATTATGAGCCCGATAAAAATACTCTACTCCACACTGATATAGGAATAATACTGCCACAATCACCAGTATACGGATACCTATTTTTCTAATATTGCGCATATTCAAACCCTCCTGTCGCTTCCGTTCCAAACACACCGAAACTTACAATAAACAACAGTAAAATCATATACATGCCCCAGCGTATAACAAACGGACGGCGTGAAAGCCATTCATGCATAGGTTCTTTTTCCTGACGTAAACTAATACATATAAAAATGATAAGTCCCACAATCACGCAGAACAAATCTTCCACTCCCATTCCCGGCACCAACGATGCCATACTGATTTCTGTTGAAAATTCCAAAAAAATCTTTTTTAACATCGCCAAAGAATCTCCTGTGGTAGCTGCCAATGGAAATACTTTTAATAAACTGATGATAACAAAGGTACGAAGCATCTGAAATCCACGCCATATCTTTCCCTCTTTAATATGAAGCTTTTCTTTACACCAAGCAAACTGAGGCTTCAGACACATGGCGGCAATAATAATCACACCATTGTAAAGTCCCCAGAACATATAACGCCAGCTTGCATCATGCCAAAGTCCTGTACAAAACCACACCACCAGCATTGCAAATATAGACGGTGCAAGCTTGGATATTCTCATAGGGAATATCTTCTTTGCCACTCTGCCCACCTTTACTGCTGCTTTGGAAATGGATAGCGGATAAAACACATAATCACGAAACCATGCACTCAATGTCATATGCCATCTTCTCCAAAACTCATCCAAAGACTTAGCAAAAAACGGTCTTTTGAAGTTTTCTGCCAACTTGATTCCAAGTATGTTGGAACAACCACATACGATATCCATATATCCGGAAAAGTCAGCGTACAACTGTATGGAAAAATACATGCAACCTAAAAGAATGGTGAATCCGCCATAATTTTGATAATTATCAAAAATCGTATCCACCATAGGTTTCATTCTGTCTGCAATTACCATTTTTTTGAAAAAGCCCCATAACATTCTCTGGCATCCATAAGCTAAATTTTCATAAGTGAATTTATGTTTCCCAAAGAGCTGTGGTGCCATGTCCGGAAAACGTCCCATCGGCCCTTGGGTAATCTGGGGAAAGTAAGAAACAAACAACGCCGTCTTCAACAGATTTTTTTCACTCTTACATTTTCCTTTGGACACGTCCAGTAAATAACCAATACACATCAATGTGTAATAGGAAATTCCCAAGGGTACTGCCAGTTTAAAAATGGATAATTCGCTCCATTCCTGATGAGAGAAAATTTTTCCTACATTTCCTGCAAGGAAGGAACCGTATTTCAAAAATATCAGTAACCCTAAATTAACAACAATACATACCAAAGTAATTCCATGCTTTTGTTTTTTTATATTTTCTTTATATTCTTTGATTTCCTGTTTCGTCAAAATACCCTTTTGTTCTTTTACAAATTGTTCCTGTAATGCATTTTTCCTGTCTAACAGTCTTGCTCCTGTATAGGTCACTATGGTAGTAATCATTATGTAAACTATATTTTCTGTTCCATTTAGCGCATAAAACAGATAGCTGGCAAGGAGCAACACGATCCACTGAAATTTCCGAACGATTGGAACATAATATATCAGTACAAGAATTGCCACAAAAACTACAAATGAAAATGAATTAACGTTCATTCTTATACCTCATTTTGAAGTTTTACAATCATTGCATACATATTTTCTATGGAATTGAAGTTTTCCGGTTCCATATCTTCAAATTCAACTTCCACGTCAAATGCTTCGTTAATTTCTCCTACCAACGCTACCAAGTCAAAAGAATCCAGTACGCCATTGTCAATCAGCTTGTCTTCCTTTTCAAAATCCACATCCGGTCTTAATCCTTTTAAAATATTCATTAACTGTTCCATATCATTTCCTCCTAATTTTCTTTTTATGATTCATCTAATGCATCATGCAATCTTTTCCATAATTTTCCATAACCTTCTGACGCAGGTGTCACCGGACGCTCTATGGTATTTTCTTCATCAATTTTAATACGTCCTCCCGGTGCAAGCACCATCACTCTGCTTCCCAACACAATGGCTTCCTGAATGTTATGGGTGATAAAAATAAAGGTACAATCTTCTTTTCTTGAAATCTCCTGCACTTCTGCCAGCAATTTATTTCTTGTCATGGCATCTAATGCCGCAAAAGGCTCATCCATTAAGATTATCTGAGGTTTCAACGCCAGCGCCTTTGCAATCGCCACTCTCTGCTTCATTCCTCCCGATAACTGGTGAGGGTATTTTTTCTGAATCCCTGCAAGATTTACCTTTTCTAAATATTCTGCTGTAATTCTATCCAATTCAGCCTTATCCTTGATTCCCTGTTGTTTCAATGGATACTGTATATTCTTTTCTACGGTTTTCCATGGGAATAATTGGTTAAAGTCCTGAAACACCATAATACGGTCAATTCCCGGAGCTGTTTTGGCTTCTCCGTTTACCAGAATTTCTCCGCTGTATTTTTCAAATCCTGCGATACAGCGAAGTAATGTGGTCTTTCCGCAACCGGACGGTCCAAGAATACAAAGAAACTCATTCTTTTTTACCTGCAAATTAAAATCGGTCAAAATATGTTCCATCTGGTCGTTTTCATCTTCAAAGCTTTTATGTAAATTTTTAATATCTAATACTATGTCCTGCTTCATCATTTTGTCATCCCCCAGCGTTTGATGGTATTTTTCTCAATCGGCTCTAATACTCCATATTGAACAATAACTCCAATCAATATAATCACAATCAGTGTTGCATACATTTCTGCGTTTTTGAGATTGGTTCTCATCTGGTTAATGTACAAACCAATTCCCGGACAGGATGCAATTCCAAAAATCATTTCTGCACTGATTAATCCACGCCATGCTCTTGCCCAGCTTACTTTAATACCGGAAACAATATAGGATGTTGTAGCCGGAATATAGATTCCTGTTAACAGTCTGATTCCACGCACACCAATATTTTTCCCTGCTTCCACATAAATTCTTGGCACTGCTTTAAAACCATCTAAAATATTTCTGGACATAGGCCAGATAACCGCATGTACTACCAAGAATACAATTACTGCCGGATTGATTCCAAATATAATAATCACTACCGGAAGCAATGCTACCCCCGGTAAAAGGTCAAACACTGACACAATCAGATTATATATATAATAGAGGGTTTTGCTCAACATAGACAGTCCGGTGAACACGAAAGACAGTACAATACCAATCGCCAAACCTAATAACAACAGTTCCATAGAATTTAAAATATACATCCAAAAGGATACGCCTGCATACCCGTTTGTGAAATTATCTATAAATGCTTTTCCAATGGCTTCCAGTGTTGGAAAAACCAGTTCTGATCTGCTACCAAAGACATGAGCCTTCGCAACCACTTCCCAAATCACCAGTACACACACCAAAAATATAAGCTGTACCACTAATTTGTGTATTTTTTCCTTTGATTTTTTCATTCTGCTCATTTCCATGTCTTAGTTCCCTTTTACATTCTCAAATGCTAAATCATAAAAATCCTTCGGTGTCGTTTCTATAAATCCATTTTCAGCCATAAATACAGCCAAATCATAAACTCCTTTGGTTTCTGTAGAATAGTAACCCTGTTCCATGTATTTTAATTCTGTATCTACGTCATTTCCATTAAATTCACAGGTAAGAGCTGCTGCTTCTGCTTTATTTCCATTGATATAATCAATGGATGTTGCCATAGCATCACAAACTGCCTGATATAACTCTTTGTCCTGTTCATATAAAGTTTCTGATGCAACTCCTACGATAAAAGAATCTTCTAAAGTACAAACTTCATTTACGCCCGGAATTTCATGGAGAGTTTCATTTTCTCTTTCCTGATAAATATATGGGCTGCTGGTCAAATGACAAGGAATACTTCCAGATTCTACCGATGCTTTTCCATCCGGATGTTTCATCGCCACTATATTAGAATCTAATGCATGAGGATCTAAACCTGCGTTATCCAATGCTCTTGCAAGAATAATATGCTGGAAGGAGCCAATATTAACCAATGCAATCTGAGCATTGCTGTTTACCAATTCTTCCATGGTTTTTATATTGCTGTCGTTTGTCATCAAACCATGTTCCTGTCCGGATACGTTGGTGAAAATCTTATATCCCACATCACTGGTTGCTCCTGTGATTGCCGGTGCAATTCCCATAAATCCTATCTGTATACTTCCTCCTGCAATTCCTGTATTAATATCTGCTCCGGAACTCATCTGATTCCAAGTAACTGTCACTTCTTTTCCGGTAGCTTCTTTGTATGCTTCTTCGATAAGCCCCTGCTGCTGTGCAATCATAGCCGGTGCATAAGCAAGACCATACTGATATGCTATATTTAATGTGGCTGTTTCGCCTTCACTTGTGCTGCCTCCACATCCTGTCAGGCAACCTGCCATAAGACTAACTGCTGCAATTACAGAAATTATTTTCCTTTTCATTATTAATTTTCCTCCTTTAATTCCCTTCTCAGAATCTTTCCATTGGATGTTCGCGGTATTTTATCGATGATTTCTGCCTTTCTTGGCAATTTATTGACTTCCATACGCTCTGCCAAATATTTTAACAATAATGATGTATCAAAATCTTCTGTATTTTCTACGGAAACAAATACCTTCGGTGCCTGTCCGCCCATATCGTCTTTCACAGGTACACAGGCACAATCCGTAACTCCCGGATATTCTCGTACAATGCTCTCAATTTCTTCCGGCGCAATTTTAATTCCGTTGTAATTAATCACATCGTCCATTCTTCCCAAGACATACACATAGCCCACTTCATCGATATAGCCTAAATCGCTGGTATAGATAAATCCATTTTGCATGGTCTGCTTTGTAAGCTCCGGCGCCTTTAAATATTCTTTCATATTCATACGGCCGGAAACAGCCACCAATCCCGGATTTTCTTTACTAGACTGAATTTCTTCTCTGTCCTGATTTGTAATAATAAATTTTGCATTTTTGGTAGGCTTTCCAATACAGCCCTTTTTTCCTTTTTCCTGATTGAAATCTAAAATACAGGAACGTCCTGCTTCTGTGGAGCCATAAAAATTATACAGCCTGCTGTCTGGAAACAGTTTACATAATTCTTCTTTTAAACTTTCCTCTAAAGCGGCAGAGCCAATTTCAATAAAAGCAATCTGCTTACTATATTCCTGCAATTTCTTTTTGGCAATCTTCACAAGCACGTTTGCTGCACTTGGAGATAAATCAAACGCATTTACTCCATAGGTTTCTATCAGCTCAAATATTTTCTTCACACGCATTACGCCATCGGTGATAATCACTGCACTTCCATTTAAAAAGTTAGCATAGCATGTCCTAAGAGCATGGGAATGACTCATTGGCATAGGCACCAATTCCACGTTATTTTTCGGCATTTGAGTACCATATACGATATTTTCTGCCACTGCCACATTATTTTTATGAGTAATTACAATTCCCTTTGCTTTTCCTGTAGTCCCTGTGGAATACAGAATTTCCGCTACGGTTTCTTCTTTTGGAAACTCCGTCCATTTCTTTGCTGCATCATTACATGGTTCAAAAAATTCTTTTTCGTCCACACAGGTAACCGGCACTTCATAGTCGCCTCTACATATAAAACATTTTGCTTCTGTAACTTCTATAATCTCCGCTGCCCGTTCTTTTGCAACATTTTTTTCTAATGGTACAAAAACTGCTCCCATCAAATGGCAGGCTAACCCGCAAATCAAAAAATCGGCATTCTGAGTACACTCAACTGCAACTTTATCTTCTTTGTGGATTCCAAGCTTTTTCAATTTTTCTGTAACATCATTTATACCAGCCCAAAACTCGCCGTAAGTTAAGGCCTTTGTTTCATCTACAACGCATAATTTTTCAGGAGTATTTTCTCCATGATATGCGACTGCTTCTATAATAGATCGAAACATATGTCATCTCCTCCCACGGATTTTTCTCTATATTATGCCGGTTAATAAATATACGAACAAAATGTGATAGAAATATGATAAAACCCCATAAAAACAACAAAAATCGTCTTACGACGATTCAACTCTATCCCTCAGTATCCAGATAATATGGACATGCATCAAGAAAATCTGTTTTCACATTTTCACCCATATGATACCTGTTGTACACACTCACCAGTTCTTCACTGAATACTTTTGCTCCATACTTATTCAAATGTTTCTTGTCTTCAAATTTATCATTGGTAAACAAAACTTTCAAGTCTTTATAATAGTTAAAATCCCAAAACAAAACATCATGTTCTTCCGCAAATTCTGCAAAATAATCATGCATTTCAGAAATATCTCCATATGCTTGAATTGCATTTTTGCTCAAAGGAACATATATTAAAATCAATTCTATCTGATTCTTTTTGCAATATTCCACAATTCTAACTAATTGTTTCAAATTTTCTTCTTTTATTTTTTTCGGTGAAAACTTACATTTTCCCTTCACCAAAACATCTATCTGTTCTTCTTTCAGTTTCTTTTTGCTTGCAATCATTCCTTTTGTTTTATAATTACTATTGATGATTTTACCTGATTTATATTCTTGCGATAACTTTACTTCTAAATTCTTCAATATTGCAGAGCCATCAAAATAATCTTCAACTCTGGCAGAATACAAAAGTATGTATGGCCATTCTTCCAGCGAACACCCCTGCAACAGGTAACTAAATTTACTGTCTATTCCGTCTAAACGATTATATACATATTGTTTATACTCCGTCCCACCCTCTTTATTCATCATCGTGGATGGTGCTATTCCTAATATAACCCTTTCCACCGGATTATTTTTCGCCATATCCTTAATCACTTCATAGGTACCATCTAAAGGCTGTGCGCTGCTTGCTGTATTAAAACTCACCGTTCCCAATCCACTATCAATGATTTCAGGGTCAATCCCTCTTTGTACAGTAGATGTACCACACAGCAAAGTTTCAATTTCTCCTTTTAGTTCTTTACGTTCTTTCGCAATAAAGGGGGCTGTTAAGTTATAAGGAGAATACAGAAACTGTACCATGTTTTCATATATGAATAATACAACAAAAATCAGAAGTATGCGGATACCTATTTTTTTAATCTTTTGCATATTCAACTCCTCCTGTCAGTTTGTTTTCAAACACACTAAAACTTCTCCTTCCATTGATTTCTTTTGCATATGCAGTTATGGATTATACAAATCAAATATGATAAAAATATGATAGTTTTTTTCCTTTGCGCAATAAAAAAAGTCCTAAGTTTACATCACTTAGAACTTTTATCCCATTATTTTTCTACTCTATTTTCTAATTCTGTGACTGGGAAGCATCTCTTCCCTGTCCGCCACCCATACCCATGGACTGCACTATAATTGTAGCTGCGTTTCCATCTTCATCCAACACAACGGATACGGTATCTCCTTCACTGATATCACTTAAAGAAATGGTTTCTGTTGTCTGCTGTGGCATTTCTTTTTGTTCTGCATCATCTCCTCCTTCAGAAGCTTCTGCATTTCCTTGTGGTCTTTCCATACTCATTTTAGTGATTACTGTATTTTCTGTAATCGTTATTGTCTGTTCTTCACCAGTTAATTCTAACATAGAAGGCTTTTCACCCTGACCGCCTTCTGGCATTTCACCCTGTTCTCCATTTGGCGCTTCTCCATCCGGCTTTCCTTCTGGCTTTTCTCCTTCCGGTGCTTCTCCTTCCGGCTTCTCGCCCTGTTCTCCGTCTGGTTTTTCCATACCGCCCGGATTTCCGCCACCTTTTCTGGTACCAAGGGCAATGGTAATGGAATCTTCACCGACTGCTGTCACTTCACCTAAAATACCTTCTTCTGCCGGTGCTGTTTCACCGTTGTCACCTTTCGTATCTTCTGCCACCTGTGCATCTGTAGCCACATCGCCATCTTCCACTGCTTCTACGGTAGTATCCTGATCTGTGCTCTCTGTACTGTTACTCTGACCACAGCCTGTGAATACAGATGCAGTCATCATAACTCCCATTAATATTGCAATATATTTTTTCTTCATAAAATGTCTTCCTTTCTTTTTCAGTAGTTATTTTACTCTCTCTACTTTACTTCATAATTGTGTTCAAGTTGTGAACTTTTTTTCAATATTGCGTGTTTTTTGCGTTTCTAACACTTTTAACTATATTTTCTACTACAAACATAAAGAAACATTAATTTCTTCTTTACTCCACCTACATAACCAAAACTCTTTTTAATTTATCATATTTCGAGCCATTTCTCAAACATTCCACAAAATTTTCAATATCACCATTCAAATACTCAAATAGTCTTTCCTCCCCCTGATATTTATTTTCAATCAAACTTCTAAGCAGGTTGGTTAATTTTTCCTGCAATTCATTTTTCTTACACTCCTTTATCGTTTTATCTAAAATAATATAATCCTGTTCTATCCCAGATACACCTATTTTCTTTTCGATACAAAGACACCCTAAGATATGCCGTAATAAAATACTACAAATATTATCAAATTGCTTTTTATAATTGCCTTGAAACCGAGATAAAACTTCAATTACGTACTCTTTTGGTAAAGCACTCATAAATTTTTGCTCATAGGATATATACTCCACATATTTTGCTATTGCATCAATTCCGCTGTTGTTTATTATAGGACAGATGGTCGGATAATCCATTGTAATTATCGTTTCCTGTGGAGCAAACTTCACATCATAATGCATAAAAAACCCCGGTATCGCCTTTGTTACTGTATTATAGTAATTCTCATTTCCATATGCCTTAAAATTTATTATCATCTCATTGTAAAAATTCTGAGTTTCTTTCACCTTTTTCACTAGTTTTTCATATCCTGATTGATAGACTCTTCTCGCGCTCAAACCAGCCCCATCACACAAGGAATTACTTTCTTCATTTTGATGAATACAATACAGAACTGCTTCCATCAGTTGATTTGCCCTCTCATAAGAAATAGAAGTACTTTCTTTGGACGTATATTTCTCTGCCAACTCTGCAACAATCGGTAGTAATTCTTCTATTTTATATACCATTCTTCCCCTCCCCTTTCTATTCTTTTTCAGCAATAAAAACTTCTCTGCTTCTAAAACCACGTGCAAGTTCTTCCAAAACAGTTTCCTCCAAATATTCCAGCGAACCTTCACATTCTCCTTCAAAAGCCCGCTTCATAAATTCAAGTAACTCATCGTCATTCAATTCATCCATAAATTCATTTTTATATAAATAAAAAATTTCCTGCAGCCGAATTATGGTTTTAACATAATTTTCCTGATAAATATAATTGGAGTCACAAAAGATAAATATAAGTTTTGGCAATATTCCCTCACCAAACTCTATTCGCTGTTGTTCTCTTAAATTTTCCTTCCGCCTTTCCATAAGAAGTTTTACTTCTTCTTCCGTAAGAGCAAGTCCAAACTTCTCTGTCTTCTTATTCATCTCAATCACTCTTTGTATTTGATTCTTTTCCGACAATAGCTCCATTAAATCTCTTTCTTCCATATACAATCCCTTCTTTCTTCCCATGGTTTTCTGATTATACTGCCATGTGAAACAGATTGGTAGTCTTGAATTTTTTGCGATTTTGTGGTAATATATAAATAGAAAGAGGGAAGAAAATTTTGAATTTGAACCGACCCCCAAAAGTTAGACTTAAAATCTAACGATTGGGAGGTCGGTTTTT
>CAYVCL010000036.1:0-28945 GCA_964450185.1 uncultured Lachnospiraceae bacterium
TCCACATCTTTTCCTCACTTTTTCCTCCTATTTATGCACATTTTCACATGTTTTTTCACCAAAATACTCTTATTATTATGTTTTTTCTTCCTTTAATAAAATGTGCTATGGTTTCAACAATTAAAAATTGCTAAACAACAGTTCCGTTTTTAGTATTTAAAGAACACGGATTGTAAAATAATAAAGAAGCAATAGAAAAAATATGTAACTTATTACAATGTTCAAGGAATCAAGCAGAAACTTTGATAACTGAGTCTGACAGAGTACAGACTCTGCATCTTGACTAATCGAGTAGGAGGGGGTGACTAACC
The DNA here is from genome assembly GCA_964450185.1 of uncultured Lachnospiraceae bacterium. GTDB lineage: Bacteria > Bacillota > Clostridia > Lachnospirales > Lachnospiraceae > RUG11237. Next base: position 312 of record CAYVCL010000036.1, read on the forward strand.
CCCGTCCTCTCACACCACCGCTCATGCGGGTCCGCAAGCGGCGGTTCGGTTGTTCAAAGATGTGCCTGTGCCTTGCACTACCTATTCCTAACTCTAAACGTTCTTATCTTTTACTCTCAGTTTCCAACCTACCCTCAAATAAGCAACCTCTTGCAAGCAACTGTTATCTTCAAGTATCAGATAGATAGCGTCTGTCTTATCCCAACCGTCAAGTCCTTTCCTCCATCTACTTTCATAGACTTCTTCGGTACTACGACTTGAACTGACTTCTGTATGTTCAGCCATGTCTTGCAACATGGGTTACTAAGGAGTAAATTCATTCATTACTCTGCAAAGCGTACCATACAGACCTCCCCAGTTAAGGTACGTAATCTTTCCCTCCACCTATCTGCCACATTTACACAGTATACCTTCGGATAGTTATGGGGCTTCAGTTTGTTTGGCAACCTTACCCGATATACCATGCCTTATATGTGATTTCTGTCCGTCAGACCAGAGGTTTGCCATCCGACTTCCTTCAGATTCCACCTCACGATGGACACCCTTGTCATTGGCTGTAAGTTTCCCACTATCAGGGCACTTTACGGACTTACACCGATTAGATTACGCCCATGCTGGGCGAACCAAAAAAATGCGCAACAGATGTTACGATCTGTTACGCAATAAAACCCCAACTTTTTAGTTTTACATCAATACGACATTTTTTATTATAACTATATTTAAAATGCTCTTATTACCCCAATTCATTCTCATATAAAAAACCATACTTATTTATATGATACAAATCCAATATCACACAATTCAAGTTTCAATTTATCATACAGCAATATATCCCATCCACTAAACGCAAGACGCAGTTCTGCATTAGATATTTTCTGTACATTCTCATTCGTTATACCATTTGCACTTGTTACTTCGAATTTTACTGTATCGTTTTTCCCATATGCTTTTGCTTCGAACGAAGTTTCCGCTTTGCAATACCTTAGATAATCATTATAAACCAATATATAGTCAGCAGATACTGTTCCATCATTACTCTTTACATCCATCGTAATACTGCTACTGCTTGTGTCGGAACTGTTGGTGTAGATAAAACACAATTTATCCGCTATCTTTTTATATACTATACCATATGAGTATGTACTACCATCTCTATTATCAGTCCATTTTATAAACTTATCTCCACTTTTATTCTCTTCTCCATATTTAGAGATATACGTTTTCACCTTATCAAGATTATCTTCTGTTGAGTCCGCTCCTTTTCTCACCGTCACCACACACTTAGCCTTTTTAGACCCAACTTTCGCGGTAATCGTCGCTTTTCCTACACCTTTCGCCAAAACCCAGCCTTTTTCATCAACCTCTAAAACATTTTTATTAGAACTTGACCAGCTCACATCTTTGCTTACTGTAGTATTAGAAGGACTATATTTCACTTTTAACCTATATTTTTCACCTTTTTTAATGGTTAATGTACTTTTATTTAACGCTATAGACTTTAAAGGTATTTCTTTTCCAGAAACTTTTTTCGTTACCGAATATCCACTATACGAATTAAAACCATTTTTTGTTGTGTAAGAACGAACTTTAAAGTAATATGTTTTGTTTGCTTTTAATTTCTTTTTGGTGTACTTCACCTTGGCTGCACCTTTTACTGTTGCCACCTTCTTGAAGCCGGAATTTGACTTGCTGGACATGTATACTTCATACCCTGTTACACCGCTTGTCTTTTTCCATTTCAAAGACGCAGTTTTCTTTCCTGCTGTAACTTTCAGATTGGTAGGCGCCTTGGATGCGGTTTTTACTGTCAGTTTATTAGAAGCATTACCATATTTTTTACTTCCGTTGATGGTCTTGTATGTTCTAACTTGGAAAGAATATTGTGTATTCTCTTTCAGGCTTTTAAACTGATACTGTGTTTTTGTAGTTGTGGCAGTTTTAACTTTTTTACTTCCTTTGTACAAGGTCACCTCGTACCCGCTGGCTCCTGTCTGCTTTTTCCATGAAAAAGCCAATGCCTTGCCGGTACCCTTACTTAATTTCACACTGCCCGGTTTTCCAGGAACAATTACAAATGTTACTGTTTTACTGTTTGTGTAATTTCCAATACCAGTTACTACCACAGTTGCCTGTCCCGGATTTATATTATTTCTATAAGTAACAGTATAATCTTTTCCTGCCACCAATGTATTTCCATCATTTTTCACAATTACTTCCGGCGTTTTTGCTGTTCCATCATAGGAATACTGGCTAGCTGCCAAGGAAACTGCCAAATTTGCCAGATTTCTCTTTTGAATGGTAAATGTTTTCTCCAGAGTGCCAGCATAATTCCCAATACCTTTTATAGTTATTTTTGCCGTTCCCGGATTAATATTGTTGCTATATTCTGCTATGTAATCTTTTCCACTCTGCAATACAGTACCATTTACTGCCAAACTAAGCTTCGGACAAATTCCACTTCCTGTATATTCCGCTGCTCCAATATTTCCAATTACAGGCGTTACCGCGGTATAGTTATAACTTCCTAATGTTTTCCCATTATTTGTTATGGTAACTTTATTACTTCCAGACCAGGTAAAATCGCACTGAGAAGTTATATCTGTTGTTACACGATTGTTCCATTCATATACTTTAGCATCTGTTTTTGGATTTCCAAATACATAGCCTTCACACATATTGTCTACGTATACCTTACTGATAGAAACCAATACCTGATTATAAGAAGTATACTCTTGGACTGCTGTCTTTGTATAACTTACGCCGTTTTCATTTATCTGTTCATATAGATTGTTACAGGTTGTTCCATCTAATAAGTAAGCGTCCATCAGCTCCAATGCATATTCGTCATCACACTGGAAACGAAGCATATTGTCACGTCTTTTTTCGTTACTGGAAATAGCATTTTTCATAACATTAATAAAATCTGCTTCTGTTGCCAACGTATCTTCTGTGACACGAAGCCCAAAATAATTGTAATACTCCTCTTTGGTAGCAGTGGCTGTTGGCACACTGTACATTCCCGGGAAGATATCAGAACGGTAATCGTGTTCCCGATTCTGATTAAAAATACTTGTAGTTAAATTGAAATAATCATAACTGTAACCATCATAAGCTGTGCTGTTAGTGTCATTCCATGTCAAATCAAGATTATACCAGCTTCCGTTAATTTTCACTAAGTTCCATGCATGTCCGCCCATATTAAAGCCGGTACCACTCATTCCTACTGCATAAATGCTCTCTAAGCCAGCGTAAGTTGCAAGAAGATGAAATGCCTTTGCATACCCTTCACACACTACATCTGTACTGCTCTTATCGTCAAATACACCCACAACACTGTGGGCAAATGTAGCAGTTTCCGGATCATTTCTGCTGTCATATGCATAGTCAACTTCTTCAATAATCATATCATGAATCAGCAATTCTAATTCCATGTCATCAGCACCATTTGCCTTGGCATTGTCGATTTCTTCCAAAAATGGCACAATACCCTTTTCTATGCTCTGTGCTGCCTCTCTTCTTGCAGAGTACTGCTCGTAATCCGGTTCCACCATAATGTACCATTTGGTTACAAACATACCCGATCTATCGTAACCAATCGCATCATCCAGCCAGAACAGCATAGGATAATCTGCTTCCAACGCAAAGTAAATTCGTTCCATCTGTGTCAATGTCATCTGATAATCACTCACATCAACGCTTTCTGATGCATAATAGCTTCGATTGTAAGTAACCTCTATACATGTAGCGCTTTTGCTGGATACATCAAAAGCAAATAATCTTGATTTCAACAGATTATAAACCTTCTTTTCCTCTGAAGTAAGGGTGCTGTAGCCATAGGTAGAAGAACGACTTCCATTGATTCCTTCCGCTTCTTGTATATTCAGCAACGCTTCATCCACTTCACCCGAAAAGGTTTCTACACCTTCCACACTTTCCGGAAGTTCCAAGTATTCAACCTGCTGCACACCACCTACAGGACGCTTATGAATCTCATCTGTTTCAGTGGTTGGCACTTCCGGTGTCAACGGTTCTACTGTTTCTTGGTTCACACTTGCCACCGTTGTTTCCGGTTTCTGCACCTGAGCCGCTGATACAGGAAGCACTTCGCCGGCTAACAATGTCAGGCTCAATGCTGCACCTATCATTTTTTGCATTAATTTCCTTTTGTACATTTTTCCTTCCTTTCAATTTACATTATTAATTGCAACAAGATATTATAATCTGAGATAAATTTTAAAATTGGGTTTCCGTTAATCTGCTCATGTACACTGATTCCAAAAGCTGTCGTAGCCAACATTTCAGCCACCAAAAACAAAAGCCACACAATAATCAAACCTTCTGCGAATCCCAGCACTGCCCCAACTGTCTGATTAATTTCTTTTAGCACAGGCAGGTGCGTTAACACATCTAACGTTGTCGCCAACATTCGCAGTGCGATGGACACCAGAATAAAACTAATAATGTAGGAAGCACAACTGATAATTGTCTTTGCAATATATGCCGCAATATATTCCTGAATTTCCGTTACATCAAAAAGTTGATAATTTTCCGGCGTGTTATCTTTCAAAATATTTTCTTTCAAAATATCAGCAATCGGATAGGAATTAATTATCTCCTCATCCGTCCCAATACTTGCAATTTCATCGTGGTTTTCCGGAGTATAAATTTCCATACAAGTTTTCTTTATATTGTCATAAACAGGTGTCTGTTCCATAATAAAGTCCGTAACAAACGGATTGATGATATTTACCAAAATTATGGTAATAATAAACAGCGTCATGGATAATGCGCTTTTCACAAATCCACGACGGTAAGAAACATATGTAAGCGTTACAAGAATTGCTATTACTAAAATCAACAGCCAGTCTATTGTCATTTTCGTTCTCCTATCGTACCAGTTTAATGGTTTCTATATTTTCTTCGGTAATCAGCATATATCGGTTATTCCCGGTAATTGCCATAGCCAGAATTGTCTTGTCAAAACTTTTGTCTAGCTTGCATACACCTTTAATTGTGTATACACAGCACTCACTTTCACTGTACATAAGTATGATATCTCCGGAAATCATCACGTTGGTGTACTCTTTATCAAATCCTTCCGAAAAAATCTTTTTTCCTTTTAAATCATAGATATCCATGCGGTATTTTCCGGTATCCTGAGTGTTTTTTACCACAATACCAATATAGGATTCGTTGTAAAATACTTTTTCCACTTCTTCTTCCAAGGTTAACTCGAAAGCCAGTTCCGGTATCTGTTTTCCTGAGTATACTTCCACTTTATCATTGCCAAACGCAACCGCTGTGTCACTGTTAATATATTCAAACACAGGAAATACACTTCCTGTATAGGAAGTGCTTCCTACAAAATTATCGATTTCATTTTCACCCACAGAGCCAAGGTTATGAAACGCAAGGGTTGCCCTTGCCTCGCCATTTTCCACATTTAAATGAGATACCCCAAACTTAATTCCATCATTGGAAAGACACAAGTCCACCGGATAACCACTTTCTTCCATAAGAATTTTGGTAGCAGCCAGTTCGTCCTGCGGAGTTTCCGGAGAATAGAACTTTATCCAGGATTTTCCACTGTCTTCCAAAGAAGCTGCGGTAACTCCCTGAGCTGAAATATCCAGTTTCTTGATAGGAAGTAGTGTACCCACTTCTGCTCGCAATCCGCTTTCATTTAAAATATAAATGGTAGTACCATTTTTGTCTGCCAGTGCTACTGCAGAATCGCAAATGGCATACAAAGGCTCCTGCATTTGATAGGTTTGATTCCATTTTTCCTTTAAATCAGCACCTATAAAAGCAGCACCATCATTGCTGTATTTTAACATTCCACCATTGTAGGGAACGTATTTTGCGGTATCTGCATCTGCACGTTCTATACTGTTTACTACTTCATAACCGGTATATGAGGTATTACTATTGTATGCATACCAACAGCCTGCTCCGGCAACGCAGACAATCGCTGCCAGCCCCGCCAGCATCGCCACATTGGTTCTATGCTTCTTTAATTTCCTCTCGTATTCTTCGTGTATATCCTGACTATCTTCTGTATTTCCAAAGCCTTGGAAAGGCGTTTCTATGTTCTTTCCTGCTTTCTGTTCTTTGTACTTTGTATATTCTCTGATATTCATAATATTACCCCTTTGCTGTATGTGCTAATCATATCACACTTGCATCAAGGTAACAAGATTTTTTGCCCCACAAAAATTTTGTCCACGTCCTCGATTTCATTGACTTCACAGATTTTTGAAACCATGTCCTTTGTGTTGTATATTTTCAGGCTGATTTTTGCCAAAGTATCGCCTTTTTCAATAATATAGTACTGCGGTTCTGCGTTGGCTTGTACTTCTTCTTGTGGCGGTTCGGTAGCTGTCGGCGGCTCGGTAGGTGCCGGTGGCTCAGTGGTTGCCGGTGGCTCGGTGGCTACTGGGGCTTGTGTAGCTGCGGGAACTTCGGTGACATTTACACCTTGTGTGGCTCCTGAGGATTCTGTTGTTTCTGAAGACTGAGTTGCCACTGCGTCCTCTCCGTTTGCCGTTTTAGCTGCTGTATTCTGCTCCGGCACTTCGGTTGGCAGTGGCTCCACGTTACCGGAAACGGTTTCTACTGCCACAGTATGTAATTTACCGTTTCCCACGCTGACTGCCACATCCTCTGCGTCATCTTCCTGCACCACTTCCTGTGCCGGTTTGGCTTCCTCACTTGCCGCTTCCTGCTGTTTTTGTTCTACTTCTTGGGTAATTGAATTTTTTGTAAGGATTGCCAGAGATTTTTCCATATTGCTCATTTTATCATAATTGTTAAGCATGGTAATTCCGATTACCAGCACTATCATCACTAGAACGGAGCTGACCGAATACATGAATGCCATGGTTTTTCGTTTGTGTATTTCTTCCTGTTTTTCCTGAACCAGACTGCGAAAATGTTGGGTTGCCGCATCTGTTTTTTCTTCTACTATAATTTCTTCTTTTTCGTTTCGATGGTCAATCATATAGGTCTGCATCAGATTGTTTTTTTCATAATATATGTAATACCCCTGAATTGTCTTCATCATGCCGTTTTCGTATCGAAAGAAACATTCGTCCTTTTCTATAGGCTCATGCATCATAAGAATTTTCATATTGCCTGCAAAATGATTAATATGAACTTTTTGAATACTTTCATTCATTTCAATAGGAAATCCCGGCACGGACAGATACCATCCCACAATTTCCAACGTATCAAAATACTCTTTGATGTTTTCGTAAATCCGGCTCCAGATATTGTCTGTAAAGTGAATCCCTTCTCCATCCACCACAATATCTTCCACATAGATGGCACCACTGATAAACAGGTATCTGGCATCGCTCTCCACCGCATCTCCCATCAAAATTGCCACTCGAATTTTGCTCAAATCCTTTTCCGTCAACTGATTTAGAAAGGTTACCACATAATCTTCTATATATATTTTAAAGTCTTCTTCTGTATTTCCTATCTGCCGTATGTTCTTGGGCAAACGAAGGGAAGTTTTTCCTTTTCTCTTATCTTCTGAGTTTTCGCTGTAGATAACTTCTATCATATTCCTCCACCTTTCACAGAAAGACTTAGACTTGGTGTTTGTCCTACTTTTGGCTATTACCAGTCCTTTTTCCAATGTATCATAACATATATGAATTGCGTATTTTATCAGATGGTGTCTTGGAATGGGAGATTTTTTCGACAGGGGAGGGGCGGATTCGACGTTTTAGGAAATTAGTATTCTTTCTACCCGATTCATTTCTTTAAATTTTGCATTTTTCATTGATTTTGTCAATGAAATGTTATATGATATTTTTACAGCAAATACTTTTGAAATTTATTTTTTCTGGCTTTCGCCAAAATATTCCAACGATTTATTTTTATAATGCAAAATTAAAACTATCTTAAAAGAAAGGATGTTATCTATGACTAGTAAACTAAAAAAGTTTTTTCCGTTAATTCGCACCAGAGAATCTATTCTTTACGAAATTCAAAATACACCACAATTATTATCCGTATTTCAAACATGGAACTTGGAACAGCAAAATGAATTTTTGAACTTTTGTAGCGGGACAAAAGGCGTAAAACTATTGTATGATGGTTTTTTCAAAGAAATTTTAAATCCCGAATATACCCCTGAACGTGTCAGCGATTTTTTGTCTACTTTACTAAATAGAAAAGTGTCCATTATCGCTGTTCTTCCTGCGGATTCTACCAGAATTGCAGACGAATCTTCACTGCTTATTATGGATATTGTAGTCCAACTCGAAGACAACACTATCGCAAATATTGAGGTGCAAAAAATTGGCTATATGTTCCCGGGAGAACGAAGTGCCTGTTACTCTGCCGACCTTCTACTGCGACAATACAAAAGAGTTCGGGACAAACAAAAGAAGAAATTTTCCTATCAGGATATCAAAACCGTCTATACTATTGTTCTTTTTGAAAAAAGTCCCCATGAATTCCATGATTTTCCCCATACATACATTCACAAATTTCAACAAATGTCTGATACCGGATTAGAATTGGAGCTATTGCAAAAATATGTATTTATTCCGCTTGACATTTTCCTAAAAAGCAAGCAAACTATAGATAACAAACTTGATGGCTGGCTTACTCTATTTGCTTCTGATGACCCAAACAAAATTGTGGAATTAATCACAAAATACCCGGAATTTAAAAGCATTTACGAGAAAGTCTATGAAATGTGTATGAACATGGAGGATATTATGGCTTTGTTTTCAAAAGAATTACAAGAACTGGACAGAAATACAGTACAATACATGATTGATGAACAGCAGGAAGTCATTAACGAGCAAAAGAAGTGTATCGTAGAAAACGAACGTATTCTCGCCGAACAGGCTTCTTCTATCGCTGAAAAGGACAAATTCTTAGCTGAGAAAGACAAATCCTTAGCTGAGAAAGACAAATCCTTAGCTGAGAAAGATGCGGAAATCGAGCGTTTAAAGCAACTACTGAGTCAAAAAGAATAATATTTAAAGGGGCCGTCACTTTCCAGTGGCAGCCCCTTTCATCGTTCTATCAACTTGCAAATACAAGTCTATATTACATATTTTCTTTTATCTTCTTATAAATGCCTTCTGCATCCAATCCATATTTCTTTACAAGTTCTACGGCTGGACCTGATTCGCCGTATACGTCGTTGACACCAATTTTTACTACTTTTGTTGGTGCTTTTTCGGATAAGCAGTCACATACTGCGCTTCCAAGACCACCGATAACAGAATGTTCTTCTACTGTAAATACTTTTCCTGTTTCTTTTGCAGCCTTTACAATTAAGTCTTCATCTAATGGCTTAATTGTATGAATATTTATAACTTTCGCATCAATTCCATCTTTTGCAAGAAGTTCCGCTGCTGCTAAGGATTCGCTTACGCAAAGACCTGTTGCAACGATAGTGATGTCTTTTCCTTCTCTTAATACAACACCTTTTCCGATTTCGAATTTGTAATCTGGTGTATCATTGATAACAGGTACTGCAAGACGTCCAAAGCGAATATATACCGGTCCTACATGTTCAATCGCTGCTTTAACCGCTGCTTTTGCTTCTACATCATCTGCAGGGTTGATTACAACCATGCCCGGGATTGTTCTCATTAATGCGATATCTTCGTTACACTGGTGAGTCGCACCGTCTTCTCCTACAGAAATACCTGCATGAGTTGCACCGATTTTAACATTTAATTTTGGATAGCCTACAGAGTTACGAATCTGTTCAAAAGCTCGTCCTGCCGCAAACATGGCAAAGGAACTTACAAATGGAATCTTTCCTGTAGCAGCCAAACCTGCTGCAATACCTACCATGTTACATTCTGCAATACCACAGTCAATATGTCTTTCCGGAAATGCTTTTTGGAAAATTCCTGTTTTTGTTGCTGCTGCAAGGTCAGCGTCAAGAACGATTAAATCAGGATACTGTGCTCCTAATTCAGCTAAAGCATTACCATAACTTTCTCTTGTTGCAATTTTTTTTACTTCTGACATAATGCTTCACCTACTTTCTCTAAATCTGCCATTGCTGTTGCAAACTGCTCATCATTTGGAGCAGAGCCATGCCAAGATGCCTGATTTTCCATGAAGGATACACCTTTTCCTTTTACACTCTTAGCGATAATGGCTGTTGGCATTCCTTTACATTCTCTTGCTGCCTTAAATGCTGCCTCTAACTGGTCGAAGTCATGAGCATCTGCGTTAATTACATTAAAGTTAAATGCTTCAAACTTTTTGTCGATTGGGTATGGAGAACATACATCTTCGATTGCACCATCAATCTGAAGTCCGTTGTTGTCCACGATTACTACCAGGTTGTCCAACTTTCTTGCACCTGCAAACATTGCTGCTTCCCAAACCTGACCTTCCTGAATTTCACCGTCACCTAATAAAGTATAAGTACGGTAAGAATCGTTGGAAAGTTTTGCTGATAACGCCATTCCCACAGCTGCAGAAATACCTTGTCCTAAAGAACCACTGGACATATCTACACCCGGGATATGCTTTTTGTCAGGATGTCCCTGAAGATAAGAACCTACATGTCTTAATGTCTTCAAATCTTCCACTGGGAAGAATCCTCTCTGAGCCAGTGTTGCGTATAATCCCGGTGCTACGTGACCTTTGGATAATACAAAACGATCTCTGTCTTCTTTGTCAGGATTTTTCGGATCAATGTTCATTTCTTCAAAATACAGATACGTAAAAATATCTGCTGCGGATAAGGAACCACCCGGATGTCCTGATTTTGCACTGTGTACTGCAGTAATGATACCCTTACGAATCTCATTGGCTGTCTTTTGAAGTTCTAATTTATTCATGAAAACGCCTCCTTATTTTACGTTTTTAGTACAATAACTCTCTTTATAGATTACCATTATTAGAAAGCTCTTGCAAGTAATTTATTCATCATAGATTGACACAATTTCCCCGTCCAAAATACGATTTACATTTTTTACTGCACAGAAATTACCACACATACTACAGGTATCTTCTTTTTCCGGCTTGGATTCTGCACGATATCTTCTGGCTTTTTCCGGGTCTATGCTTAAATCAAACATTTTCTCCCAGTCCAATGCCTTTCTGGCTTTACTCATTTCGTAATCCCAGTCACTGGCACCTTTCACGCCCTTGGCAATGTCCGCTGCATGTGCTGCAATTTTGGAAGCGATAATTCCTTCCTTTACATCATCTACATTTGGCAGACGCAGATGCTCTGCCGGTGTTACATAACATAAGAAAGCTGCTCCATATGTGGCTGCAATAGCTCCGCCGATGGCGGCTGTAATGTGGTCATAGCCCGGTGCCACATCGGTAACCAATGGTCCAAGTACATAAAACGGAGCACCATGACAGAGGGTTCTCTGAATGGTCATATTGGCTTCAATCTGATTTAATGGCATGTGTCCCGGACCTTCTACCATAACCTGTACATCTTTTTCCCATGCACGTTTTGTCAATTCACCTAAGGTAATCAACTCTTCAATCTGTGAAGTGTCTGTGGCATCCTCAATACATCCCGGTCTGCAGGCATCGCCAAGACTCATCGTCACATCATATTCTCTGCATATATCAAGAATTTCATCATAATATTCATAGAAAGGATTTTCTTCGCCTGTCATTTCCATCCATGCAAAAATAATGGAACCGCCTCTGGAAACAATGTTCATAAGGCGTTTGTTATTTTTAAAACGGTTAGCTGTGGCTCTGTTCAGTCCACAATGAATGGTCATAAAGTCCACTCCGTCTTCTGCATGCATGCGAACTACGTCAATCCACTCTCTGGCTGTAATTTCTTTTAAAGGCTTATGGTAATATACTACCGCATCATAAATCGGCACTGTTCCAATCATGGCAGTACATTCGCTGGTAAGCTTTCTTCGGAAAGTTCTGGTATCTCCAAAGGAGCTTAAGTCCATAATTGCCTCTGCGCCCATTTCCACAGCAGAATTCACCTTTTGCATTTCCACATCCAAATCTTTGCTATCTCTGGATACTCCAAGATTTACATTGATTTTTGTTGTTAACATGGAACCAATGCCGTTTGGATTAATGCAGGTATGCTTTTTATTACACGGAATAATTATCTGACCTTTAGCCACATATTCCAGTAATTCCTTTTCATCTATATGTTCTTTTTCTGCCACGAGTTTCATCTCTTTGGTGAGAATGCCCTGTCTTGCGGCATCCATCTGCGTAGTGTATGACATACGATTTACTCCTTTATTCTAACTGGCTTTCTGTGTAATACCCACCATCCACCAAAATTTCTTTATAATTTTCTTTGTCTACCACCACGGTAGTACATAAATAAGCCGGCACGTTGATGCATCCATTATCAAATCCTTCTTCACAGTTGATTTCCGGCTCTGTTCCTTCTAATACTGTTTTTACCATAATAGTGCATTTATCTGCCAATACTCTGGTATCTTTATACACTGACATTGCTTGCTTTCCGGCAATAATGTTTTTTACTGCCTCAACACCTGCATCCTGACCGGTAATAAGAGGCCACTCTTCTTCAGAATATCCATTCTGTTCTAAAGAAGAAATTACTCCGGCTGCTATTGTGTCATTGGCACAGCAAGCAATATCCAGCTTTTCATTTTTGTAATTTTGATTCAGAATCTGGTCCATATTCTTTTCTGCCAAAGTCCTTGACCAACGTAAGATATTTGTATCTGAAAATTCTGTTCTTTCGGAATTGCATACCAGCGTACCATCTTCCAAATATTCGCCCAGAATTTCCATAATACCTTCGTATACCAGCTTCGCATTGTTGTCATCCGGAGAACCCATAAAAAACTCTATGGTTCTATGTTCTCCCTCTTTGCGAAGTTGTTCCAGATTCTCCTTTTCTTTAATATAAGTTCCCATAGAAACCCCTATGGATTTATTATCAAATGTAGCGTAATATGACGCAGCTTCTGTATCCATCAAAAGTCGGTCATAAGAAATCACCGCCACCTGCTGTTCTTTTGCTTTTAACAAAGCTTCCTGAATTTTCTCTGAATCTACCAGACCAATTACAAGGCAGTCTACTTCTGAACGCAGCATTTCTTCTATCTGCTCTGCCTGAACATAAGGATTGTTTTCTGCAAAACGCACCTCTACCTGATAGCCCTCCTGTTCCAGTGCTTTTTGAATGTTCTTTGCGTCCTGTTCCCAGCGTTCATCTGTCTTGGTGGGCATAAGCACCCCTACTTTTTCGTCCACTAAAACAGCACTTTCTTCTTCTGTTGCAGGTATTTCCGTTACTTCATGTCCCCCACAGGAAATACACACAATAGAAATCAGAACAAAACACAGCATCACCGCTATGTGTTTTTTCATAGTTCTTCCCTCATCTCGTATTTTAACCCTTATTATACTTTACCTTCCGCCTGCTTCCAGCTTATAGTTCTACCCTTCCTTCTAAAGCTCTCAACAGCGTTACTTCATCAATATACTCTAAATCTCCACCTACCGGCACACCGCTGGCAATACGGCTCACCTTGATTCCTGTAGGCTTGATTAATTTACTGATATACATTGCTGTGGTTTCACCTTCCAAACTGGAGTTCGTAGCGATAATCACTTCATCTACATCTTCCTGAAGACGAACCATCAATTCTTTTAATTTAATATCTGCAGGCCCTATCCCAAGCATCGGGGAAATCGCCCCGTGCAGTACGTGATATACCCCTTCGAACTTCCCGGTTTTTTCATAGGCAGCCAAATCTCTTGGATTTTCCACTACCATGATAACACGGTGATTTCGCTTTTCGTTACCACAAATCGGACAAACTTCACTGTCTGTTAAATTATAACAATGTTTGCAGTATTGAATGTTGTTTCTTACGGTAACCAGTGTATCTGCAAGCTTTGCCACATTTTCTTTTGGCATGTTAATAATGTAAAATGCCAGACGCTGTGCAGACTTGGCTCCGATTCCCGGCAATGCTGCCAGTTCTTCTATTAATTTCTGTATTTGACTGCTAAATGTTTCCATTAAAATGGTAAGCCTCCAAGACCGCCCAGTCCGCCTGTCAATTTGGACATAGCTTCTGTAGTTTCTTCTTCTACTTTACGTAATGCTTCGTTTGTAGCTGCCATAATCAAGTCTTCTAACATTTCCACATCATCCGGATCTACTACTTCTTCTTTTAATTTTACTTTTGTCACTTCTTTTTTACCGGAAATTGTAATCTCTACTGCACCACCGCCTGCTGCTGCTGTAAATTCTTTTTCTTCCAGTTCTTTCTGGCTTTCTTCCATCTGGCGCTGCATACGCTGTGCCTGTTTCATTAAATTATTCATATTTCCCGGCATACCGCCTGGGAATCCTCCTCTTTTTGCCATTTTTAAAATTCCTCCTTGTTATCATCTTCTATGGTTATTTCCATATTAATTGCCTGTTCTATATTAACATAGGTTTCCTCAAATCGGCTACCCTCGTCCAGCAATCTCATTTCAATTTCGATTTCCTTGCCAATATAATCGGAAATCTGCTTTTGCAATTCGTCTTTGTGGTTTTCATTTCCCACAAATCCAAAGGCAAGGTCATCTTTAAATACTATCAGAAGTCGGTTATCCCCTGCAAGACTTAATTTTGCATTTTTTAAGAATGTCTGAACCGTCTTGGATGTATTGCGAATAATCGCAGGCCAGTTTTCCACCACCTGCTTTACTTCCTCAGGAATTGCCTTTGGAAGCGGTACATCCGGTGTACTGATAGTCTGGGCTTCCGGTTCGGAATAACTAACCGGTTTTGCAGACACAAAATCACCTTTTTCCAGCTTTTCTTCCAGCTTTGTAATTCTGTCTATCACAGATTCTAAATTATTTTCCATGGCAGGCTTACATAATTTAATCAATGCAATTTCTATAAAAATACGTTTCTGCACTGCGTATTTTATCTGACCGGATAATTCGGAAAATACTCTGATATAACGCATCAGCCTATCCTGGTCCACCATGGTGGATTCTTCTTTTAATCTTGCAAGATTTTCACTGGAAATATCCAGCACATCTTCCATATTATCAGAAGTACTGATTAACAGCAGATTTCTTAAATACCAAGTAAAATCAATTACAAACTGCCCCAGTTCACGTCCTTGCATCACCAGTTCTTCCAACATTTTCATAAGGCCTACAATGTCTTCCTCCAGAATCTTTCGAAGAAAACGGCTGAATACTTCCGTATCCACTGCCCCCAATACTTCCAATACATTATCGTAAGTAAGGGTTTTTCCAAGATAAAAAGCAATACACTGGTCTAACAGGCTCAATGCATCTCGCATGGAACCGTCCGCCGCTTTGGCGATATAGCGGATTGCTTTTTCTTCCACTTCGATTTCTTCTGTTTTCATCAAATCTTCCAATCTGGAGGCTATGGTTTCAATGGTAATTCGCTTAAAATCATACCTCTGACATCTGGATAAGATGGTAATTGGAATCTTATGCACTTCTGTGGTTGCCAAAATAAATATCACATAAGAAGGCGGTTCTTCCAATGTTTTTAGGAGCGCATTAAACGCTCCTATGGACAGCATATGAACTTCGTCGATAATATATACCTTGTACTTTCCTTCTGCCGGTGAGTACTGCACTTCTTCTACAATTTCACGGATATTGTCCACACCATTGTTGGAAGCTGCATCAATCTCAATTACGTTCATGGAAGTTCCCGCATTGATAGAACGGCACACGGCACATTCATTGCAGGGACTTCCATTGACCGGATGTTCACAGTTAACTGCCCTTGCAAAAATCTTGGCAATGGAAGTTTTTCCGGTTCCTCTGGTACCACAAAACAGATAAGCATGTCCCATTCGCTCTGCTTTTATCTGGTTTTGCAGGGTTGTAACAATATGACTCTGTCCTTTCACGTCCTCGAAATTATCCGGACGGAACTTTCTATAAAGGGCAGTATATGCCATGTTTTTCACTTCCTATTCTTCGATTTCTTGTTTCTATTCATCTCCGAAACTGATTCCCATTAATCTGGTTTCTTTGATAATCGGTGACTGTGGATCCACCATTTTCAGTGTTCCTGCCACATCGGAGAGTTTTGTCTTTGAAATCTCTCCATTCACCACAGATGCCATATATCCATATTCTTTGTCAATAATCATCTGTGCTGCCGCTGCACCCAGTCTTGTGGATAACACTCTGTCATATGGACATGGTGCGCCACCTCTCTGAGTATGTCCCGGCACAGTAACTCTTACTTCCTGACCTGTTTTCTGTAAAATCTGGTCAGCAATTTCGTAAGATACGGTTGGATATTTTCTATTTTTTACTTTTTCTTTATACGCTTTTTTGCCTAAAGCAGCATCTTCTTTAGAAATGGCACCTTCTGCCACTGCCAGAATGGTAAAACGTTTTCCTGCTTTTTTACGTTTCTCTATGGCTACTATTACATTGTCAATATCATATGGAATTTCCGGAAGCAGGATTACATCTGCTCCACCTGCAATTCCTGCATACAAAGTAAGCCATCCTACTTTATGCCCCATGACTTCCACAATGAAAACACGGCTGTGGGAATCTGCTGTGGTATGAATACAGTCGATGGCGCTGGTTGCAATGTCTACTGCACTCTGGAATCCGAATGTCATTTCTGTTCCATAAATATCATTGTCAATGGTCTTTGGCAATGATACCACATTCAAACCTTCTTCACTTAACAGATTTGCGGTTTTCTGTGTTCCGTTTCCTCCCAATACCACCAGACAATCCAGTTTTAATTTATAATAGGTATCCTTCATGGCTTTTACTTTATCAATGCCATCTTCCCCTATGACACGCATCAATTTGAATGGCTGTCTTGAAGTGCCAAGAATGGTACCGCCCTTTGTAAGTATTCCTGAGAAATCTTCCGGTTTCATAACGCGGTAGTTCCCATGTATCAAGCCTTTGTATCCTTCCTGAAATCCATAAATTTCAACATCTTTCATGTTGTGATACAATGCCTTCACCACTCCACGCATGGTTGCGTTTAACGCCTGACAATCTCCACCGCTGGTTAACATTCCAATTCTTTTCATAGAACCACTCCCATTCTTATGTTTTTTATAGCTTTACACCCCAAAGCTCATATAGTTTGATTATATAATATTTTTTGGTGCATAACAATACTTTTGTGAACAAAAGTACCACCGGCTCAGGTAGGATTTTCCTGCCAACCCTACTGTGGAATCATTGACACTTTTGCTAAAAAGTAGTAGAATTTTAATTGCAAATTGTTAGTTTTTAACAAATTCAGGAGGGAGAACTATGAGAAGAACGATTGGGAAAAAGGTATTACTAATGATTAGTGCACTGGGGATTCTATTAATCGGAATTGTTTTAGCAAATGTATCTGCACTATCCATTATGAACAATTACAACAAGCAACTCAACAGTGACATCAACGAGTATTTCACCGCTGCCAGCAGTGGCAACACCACTGAATTGGAATCACTACACGAAGAATTGATTTCCACACTCGGCCACAGCAATGCAAGAATTGAGGGAACTTACATATTTGATTTAGGATTGATTGTGGTTGTAATTATCGCTATGGCTATTGTTATTTTGATCTCAAACAAAACCATTTCAGCTCCTGCCAAGAAAGCAGGCCGTCATTTAACTGAAATTGTAGAAAAGTTAAAGGATGACAGAGGAGATTTGACCGAACGAATCAAAGTGGAATCTCACGATGAAATCGGTCATCTGGTAACCGGTATCAATGGCTTTATAGAACATTTACAGGGAGTGATACAGCTTTTACAGATTAACACCGTCAAAATCTTAAATGCTACCGACGACATTAATTATCAGGTAAAAGAGTCCAGTGAGAATGCTGTAAATGTATCTGCTGCCACAGAACAGCTTTCTGCCAGTATGCAGGAAATCGCCGCTACTTTGGATGAAATTGCCGCAGGAAGCAAGGGTATCTTAGAAGAAGTACAGAACATCAGCCAGACCGCTGACAATGGTGCAGAGATGGTAAAAGACATCAAACACCGTGCTACGGATATGTATGACGAAACCGTAAAGAGCAAAGAAGAAGCTACTTCTGTTATCAACAACATTCGTGACACCTTAACTGCTGCTGTGGAAGAAAGCAAGAGTGTTCAGAAAATCAACGAATTGACGGATGATATTCTCAGTATCACAAGCCAGACTAACTTACTCGCATTAAATGCTTCCATCGAAGCCGCAAGAGCCGGGGAAGCTGGAAAAGGATTCGCTGTTGTTGCAGATGAAATCCGTGTTCTTGCAGACAGCAGCCGCGACGCTGCCAACAACATTCAGAATATCAGTATTCTGGTAACCAGTGCTGTAGAAAAGCTTGCAAGCAATGCTGAGAACATGTTAAGATTCGTGGACGAAAAAGTAATTCATGATTACGATGGATTTGTAAAAGTTGCCAACCAGTATCAGGCAGATGCAGACCATATGAATAATATTTTAAGTGAATTTACAAGCAAATCTTCCGGTATCGAAACCACCATGAGTACCATGAACAACAGTTTAAGCGATATTTCCATCACTGTAGACGAAAGTGCAACCGGAGTTGCAAGCGTAGCTGAAAATGCCGTGAAACTGGTAAATGCCATTTCCAACATACAGCAGGCTGCGGAACAGAGCCAGGACATTTCCAGAGAATTGCAGGAAGAATCCTGTCGTTTTGAACACGTATAACACCGCAAAGAGGCTGCATATCAAATACCACTTTGATATGCAGCCTCCTTTTTGTAGTTTTAAAAGATTATTTTTCTTTGACAATCTCCCACATATTCGTGCAGTAGGACAATGCCTGTTCATAGCTTGACAGAATGTCTAAAAATGCCATACCTGCATCAGAAGTACAACTTCCCATCTGCAATCTCTTAATATGATTTTTCTTAGATTTTTTCAAACCTCGTTTCAGTCCAAGCACTTTTTCATACGGATTATCAAATTTACTTAAAGATTCATTTTCTACAAAATCACTTGTGTGTTTTAACACTTCCATGATTCCTTTCCAAATTTCCTCCAATTCTTCTTTTGCCACATCGGAAAAGCTTCCGTTCTTCTTATTCAGCTTTTTACCCGCTTTTGCTACTTGGAACATCTGGGTGGTAATTCCCTTCAATTCTCCTGTAATCTGCAGCAAGAAGCTGACAGCATAATGATCCTTGTTGGCAAGAAGACAGTAAGATAAGTCTACCAGATATTCATTGAAATAATCTATTTCCATTTCAATGTTCTCGTATTTTTCCTTTAAGTTTTCGAATTGCTCAGCGCTGTAATTATATATCAGCTCATATGTATGCTCTGCGAACTCAAACATTTCTTCCAAAATATATTTGGATACTTCCTGAGATTGTGCCACTGCAAATGCAGGTTTTTCCAAAAAGCGTTTGTCCAATAATTCCGTGCGCTGATTGATTTCTTTTTTCTCATCTTCTTTCAGTGGTAATGCCACATAAGCAAGCTTTACTAATACTTTATAAAATGGCAGTAACAAAATGGTTGCCGCTATGTTAAAACAGCTATGTATAATTGCGATTCCTGTTTCGTTGGCTGCCTGGTCTAAAAACGCATAATCTACGAATACATTGCTTGCATAAAATACCACCATAAACACGGTTGTTCCAATCAGATTAAAAAACAAATGTATTAATGCTGTTCTTTTTGAATTTCTATTTGCACCTACTGCGGATAAGATTGCCGTAATACATGTTCCAATATTTTGTCCCATAATTACGGGTAAAGCTACTGAATACTTAATGGTTCCTGTAGCACAAAGTGCCTGCAAAATACCTACTGATGCTGATGAGCTTTGTATTATGGCCGTTAAAATTGTTCCTGCCAGTAATCCAAGTATAGGGTTTGAAAACATTGTCATGAGGTTTGCAAATTCCGGTACATCTGCCAACGGTGCAACTGCCCCACTCATGGACATCATACCAGTCATTAATATGGCAAATCCCAAGAATATGGTACCCAAGTCATTCTTTTTCTCGTTTTTACAAAACATAATAAGTATAATTCCAACAAAAGCCAAAATTGGAGAAAATGATGAAGGTTCTAATAACTGCATTACCATGCTTTCCCCTTGAATCCCTGTCATACTTAACAGCCACGATGTAACTGTGGTTCCAATGTTAGCTCCCATAATTACCCCTACAGCCTGTGTCAATTCCATAATTCCGGAATTTACAAAACCTACAACCATAACTGTGGTTGCTGATGATGACTGTATAATAGCAGTAACTACCATTCCCAGTGCCACCCCTTTTAATGGACTGGAGGTTAGTTTTTGCAAGATTGTTTCCAGTTTTCCACCGGATAATTTTTTTAACCCATCTCCCATCACATTCATCCCATAAAGGAATAATGCCAAACCGCCAAGTAACGTAACTATATTAAATATTGTCATAAATTCATCCTCAACTACTTTTCACTCGTATTCTCAATCTGCTTATTATTTACTTTCTTTCTGTTCTTTGGCTCCGATTGTATCGAATACCCAAACTGCTGCTGTAACTGCAATAACCGCAACGGTTAAAATTCCTGCAAATATATTTTCCATTATAGTTTTCCTCCATTATTTTTAATCATATAATGATGCACCATACCTTATCTTGCGATAAATTTTGTAGCTAATGGTTCCAATTAGCATCACAATAATACTTAACGTGGAAGCTATTCCTATAATGCCCTCAATCAATGTGGCTATCACTATTAGAATATTCATATTTTCCTCCTTTTTAAGGTGCACTCAAATAAGGCATATAACTTATATATTTTTAATATATAATATGCCTGATTCCTATTATTTTTGCGTACCAAAACAAACCTATGTGCTACATAGGCTAAAATTTCTGTTTTAGGAGAAAATATTTACTTTTTGCCATCCTTTTCGTGGATATAATTCAAGACAGCAGCCCTTCCATACAATTCAGGAAATTGCACTGTACATGCTGCAGTATGAAAATTAGAAAACTGGTGGATACATTCATCCACATACGCCAAGAAAAGAGACGCACGTACATCATTTCGATTATAGGAGTTATTCCTAACATTATTTACGTAGGAAGTTCCCCGAAGTCCCAGCATCTCCGTGGTACATGATTCACTGTTGATAATCTGAGAATTTTGTGAATCAGTATATAAGTTGCCTGTGTTTTCCGATGTGCATCCAAAATAAGAATCTGCTTTCGTTTCCTCTAAGCACATTCCTGAAAAAAATATACATATTAACAACAGATAAGTTATTAAATGCCTATTTTTTGTCTGCACAACAGCCACCTCCAGTGTAACTATAACACAGAAGGTTTTAAAAATCCACCATATTTTTACACCATTTTAACTTGTTTTACAAAGAGTTTAATCTTTTCTTCATCTTTCCCTAATTTATCCTCATATTCGACACCAGAGGACACATCTACCCCATCGGGATGAAGGTAATTGATGGCTTCCTGCACATTTCCCGGATGCAGACCACCTGCCAGAAGAAGCATTTTTTCATCTCTTGGAATGTTTTTTACCAGACTCCAGTCGAAGGTTTTGCCGCTGCCCGGTTCTTGGGCATCAAACACGTATCCGGCAATCTTCGGGTTCTTATGATAAGTTTCATATTCGTCCATATCTTTTATATTAAAAGCCTTTAGAACAGGAAGGTTCACCTGTTCTAATAAGCTTGCCTGCAATTTGCCATGGATTTGGATATAGTCAAAGCCTGCCTGCTCAATTTCCTGAATCTGCTCTAGGGAAGGCTCCACTACCACTGCCACTTTCTGAATACCTTTATTCAGAGCAGACATGATTTCTCTTGCCTGCTCTATCGTAATATTTCGCTTACTCTTTGAAAAAAACAGAACCATTCCTGCAAAATCCACCTGATTGGAATTTAAATATTCAGCTTCTTTTTTATTTGTCAAACCGCATATTTTTATCTTCATTTTCTTTTCCTCTTATTCAGAAATCTTTTCCTGCAACTGCCGGTAACACTCCTGTATCACTCCATCTTCTTTGCTGTTGCAATATATTTTCATGTCCTCTAATTCTAACTCAATTACCGGTGAATAGCCATGGTAAATATACAGGTAACAGGTTCCCTCGTTGCGAATATGAAAACGACCTAAGGAATATTCATCTGTGGCTGCACCGTTTTGTTTGGATGCATTTATGTCCGGAAATTCATCCAGCAGTTTAATAGACTGTATTTCCTCAAATTCTATGGTCTTTGAATAGGATGGCGCTACAATTTTGAAATTATCTGCCACCTGATATGTTACAGGCACAAAGTCAAGGCGCAAAAGCATTACGGATGTCCACAAAAGTATTACTCCTACTCCAATCCCCATCCCTATTGTCAGAACCCAAGAAGACGTTTTTGCCATGTTCATCGTTATATTCATACCGCCTTGTCTTTCCGGTACAAACACTCTGTTATCCATCGGATTATTATAAAAACCGGTTGCCCAGAATTCGTCTTCATCCACAACTCTCTCTTCAGAATCTTCTGCAAGAATTGCATTTCGTTTCTTTCTTATGTGAAACATGCCTGCCAACATTCCAATGACAACGGCACTCTGTACCACCACAAACAGAAGCACTCCTACCATTGTTATGCCACCCATGTCATAATCATCCCACAAAAGCAACAGAAAGCTTATACTGTCGCAAAAACATGCCACTGTAAATAAAATGGAATAACCACGCTTTGTCACCCTGTTACAGGCTATATTTATATCACTGTTTCCGCTATATACCACACTTCTGCGCTTTGCAAACAGGTAATAGATTAAAATATAGGAGGCTTTTACCAGTACGATAACTCCAATAAAAATGCTGCTACTTTCCAAATCCGAGAGAATATATTCCCGAACGGATTGATTGAAAAGTGGTAATAAAAACACCAATATAGAAGGCAAAAACCATCCTACCGACACGGGCATTTTATCTTTGGCAAAACTCAATTTTGTATCTATCGTAATTTCATTTACGATTGTACCGTAAGTATAGCCTTTTTCCTTTTTTAGGGCATACATCTTTTTATGGTATTTCAAATAGACATACTGTATCAAGAAAATATATCCAAATATCCATGCCAGATATAGAATCATGGCAATGGAAATGTACCAGGCAAAGGGAATAACCACTAAAATTCCCGTGATATAGCCAGCCATAATATAAGCCCGAAAAGCCTTTTCATATTTTTCCACCAACTGCTGTATTTCGTTGTCGTCTATCTGTTCTTTTGAAAAGGTCACGCCCAGTATCATATGCTCTTTATACTTGCCATACCCCGCAAAAGAAACATGCATACATCCCATTACCAGCAGATTGGTTAACGCCAGAATAATCCCTACTGCTACCATAATTTACGCCTCCTTATTCTCCCCAAAAGCTTGTCTGCAATAGTCCATAAATTCTTCCAGTTCTATTCCGTGAGCTTTGGCTTCCGCCGCCGCAAGCTCCATCTTATCTTTCAGGTATACTTCAAATTCTTTGTCATCCTTTTGATGCTCTGCAACCTTGGCTCCATGCCGTCGGTCAATTTCTATGTACCCTTCGGATTTTAATATCTGGTATGCCTTATTTACGGTCATATTGTTAACGCCAATGTCTTCTGCCATCTGTCGTACTGTGGGAAGCGCTTCGCCCGGAAGTAATTCGCCCCTGCCGATTCCCAAAACTATCTGGTTTCTAAGCTGTACATAGATAGGCGTTTCAGAAGACATATTCAAATGAAAAATCATATGTTTTTCACCTCTTTTACGCTGTTTCTGCATCCCTTTTGTAAAGTTTCATTGCTGCAAGTCCCAGCAACGCTGACATAAGGAAAAGTATAATCTCTACTGCCACGATTGGAAGTTTATCTGCTGCTACTACTGTAACGAAATCTACCAGAAAATGTGCTGCAAATGCCGCCAATACGATTTTTTTCTTTCCCTGTTTTATACCTGCATAAACAAGAATAGAAAGAGAAATATGAAGTATAATGGCAGAAATACGTTCGATACCGCTCATAAAGAATTGATAACTTGGGGTAGTCCAAAGGGCTGCCAAACTCTCCACAGTGGCTGCCTTCTGGGTTTCATCTAATACGCCTAAAACAGCCGCCATCTGATTTCCATTAATCATAAATGCTGTGATAATATTGCTAAGCTGCGCCATACCTACCACCAGAATCGCTTCAATTCCTCCGTGTCCTACACCGTACATCAATGCATTTTCACGGTTTAAGTTCTTCTTCATAATAAATTTCATGGTTATAACTCTTCCGGTTTCTTCAAACACAGCCGCCGCTGCACCTCCATATAAACCATACAGCCAGATGTTTTCGGTCAATGCTGTTCCGGTTACGCTAAGCACAACTACATGAAGTATCTGCTCTAAAACCAACGCAAACAGGAAAAATATTCCGCAGCCCCAAAGCATACTGCTAAATTTTGCCCCTGTTTTCTTTCGAACCACCACACAAAGTACGATGGGAAGCAAAATCGCAACCACCATAGACACTATCATTCCTACAATACTTAACGTTGATACTGTTCCCATTTCCATAAAAATCCACTCCTTTTCCCTAAAAAAACAAAAGTATTATCTGTATTATAATTTATAATACAAATAATACTTACGTTTGTCAAGCAGAAGTCGCAGTTCTAAATAGTATCTTCTCTACACTCCTTCAACAAGGCGATTTCTCTGGCATAGCCATCCAGTTCGTTCGGAGTTTCCAGATAAAATGGCAAGTCACGAAGCAATGGATGGTTGATGATTTCTTTGGTAGCTTCCAATCCAATACTTCCTTCGCCGATTTTTTCATGGCGGTCTTTGTGACTGGCAAATGGATTCTTGCTGTCATTTAAATGAATTGCTTTCAGTCTGCCTAAACTTATCACCGTATCAAATTCTTTTAACACGCTGTCTAAATTTCCTACAATGTCATAGCCTGCGTCATATACATGGCAGGTATCAAAACACACGCCCAGCATATCTTTACGCTCTGTCTTTTCTATAATTTCCTGAATTTCTTCAAAGCTTCTTCCAATTTCACTGCCTTTTCCAGCCATAGTTTCCAATAAAACAGTGGTATTTACGTTGTGCTCTAATACTTTGTTTAAGTGGTCTGCAATCAATTCAATTCCCACTTCTGCCCCCTGTTTTACATGGCTGCCCGGATGGAAATTATACATACTTCCCGGTATGAAAGACAGGCGGTATAAATCGTCTTTCATCACTTCATAGGCAAACTCTCTTAAGTCTTCCTTTGCCGCCGATGCATTTAAGGTGTACGGTGCATGGGCGAGGATTGTGGTTAGTTGGTGTTCTTTTGCAAATTCCACATAAGCTGCCATATCCTGTTCATCTAATGGCTTTGCCGCTCCTCCTCTGGGATTTCTGGTAAAAAACTGAAAGGTATTGGCACCTATTTTTACCGCCTCTTTTCCCATGGCAACATAGCCTTTGGATGAAGATAAGTGACATCCTATTTTAAACATAACATTCTCCTTTTCTAATCATAGATAACAACCGTATCATTCTCATGAATTACGGTTTTTCCGCTTGGAATAATATTTTCGTCCCCACGTTTTAACATGGCGATTAAAATATCATCCGGAAGCTTTAATTCCTGAATTGTCTTCCCATTCCATTTATGGAATCTGTCAATTTCTATCTCTCTTAAATTCACATCTCCGGCTCCCTGATATTCCGGTACACTTAAGATGACGCTGTCATTTGCCTGAATCAGCGTATCGCCTTTTGGAATAATTGTTTCACCATCTCTTTTTATCATCAACGCCAAAGAACCTGTAGGAAAATTGATTTCCTGAATCTTTTTATTTTCCCAGCCATGTCCTTTCGGAATAAAGAAACGTATCATGGTAATTGCAGATTCTTCCTGGTAATCGTTGAAGGTTTTTAAAATGTTTCCTTCCTCTTCTATCATATCCAGTTTTCTGGCTACCAATGCAAGGAGAGAACCTTGTATTAATACAGAAAACAGCGAAATAAAAAATACAATATGATACAAGTCATGTTCCAGTTTGGCGCCACTGGACATTGCCATAATTACAAACACGATAGACGCCGCACCACGAAGTCCTGCACAGGATATGAGGATGCACTGTTTCATACTGCATCGGAACGGCTTTAATATAAGTGTGACAACTGCAGGTCTTACAACCAAAGTCAAAAATACTGCAACTGCAAGAGCCACCGGCAATACCGACAATATTTTGTGCGGAAATGCCAAAAGTCCCAGCAGAAAGAAAATTGCCATCTGTGCCATGCCTGTTAAGGCATCGAAGAAATGTACCAGTGAAACTTTATTTTTCAATTTACGGTTTCCCATAAGGATTCCTGTCAGGTATACACTTAAAAAACCGTTTCCATGAAGCATTTCTGCACCGGCATAACTCATCAGCACAACGGCAATTACAAAAATAGTGTCAAATCCTTCTGTTAATACATTTGCCTTTTCAATCACAAGGCACCCCAAAACTGCCGCTATAGTTCCCACCAAAATTCCTACCACAATCTGCGTAAACAGCATGGCAGGAACTGATATTTTTTCTCCGCTTAAAAATGCTAAGCCTATCATGGTAAGCATATAAGCAATCGGATCATTACTACCACTCTCTAATTCCAAAAGAGAAGCTGAACCATATTTCAAATCTAAATTCTGGGAACGAAGAATAGAAAACACTGACGCCGCATCTGTTGAACTGATTACAGCACCAAGAAGAAAGCTTTCTGCAAAATCTATATGTAAGAAATAATAACAGAACCCGCAAGTTAACAATGCGGTAAACAGTGTTCCTAAGGTGGACAGTGCCAATGACTTTGCTGCAACAGGACGAGCTGTTTCCCATTTCATACCAAATCCACCATAAAAGATGATAAATACCAGCGCTACAAGACATATTCGTTCTGTCACCTGATAATTGTCAAAGGATATTTTAAATATTCCATCAGAACCAAATATCATGCCCAATGTCATAAACAGCAGCAATGCCGGCATACCCAATTTTGCGGAAAGACGATTGGCTATTATACAAAGTAGTATAACAGCAGTTACCAAGATTAACATTGATGCCATTCAATATTCACTCCCTTATAAATTTTCAGCCAATCAGCAATGCCGATTGGCTGGTATATAACTTAATTTTTTCTATAATGTTCCAGTTCTTCATAACTTCCGGCAAACCCGCTTGTTCCCTCCGGAAGAGTGTTTTCATCTTCTGCATCTTTATATACAATTTTAAGCAAAATCGGTGTGATAATAGTAGTAATCAATACCACAATTACGATAGGACCGAGGAAATTGGTTCCCATAAGCCCCACTGCTTCACCTTTGCTGGCAACAATCAAGGCAACTTCTCCTCGTGAAACCATACCTACACCAATTCTGACACAGTCTTTTCCACTATACTTGCACAATTTTGCTCCCAGACCGCAACCTACAATCTTGGTAAACACCGCCACTAAAGTAAGAAGTACTGCAAATAACACTAAAGTGCCATTCATATTCGGTAACACTACTTTTAAACCAATGCTGGCAAAGAATACCGGTGAAAGCAACAAATAGGATAAGGTATCAAATTTAGCTGCAACATACTTTGTTTTCTGGGTGCAGGAAATAATTAAACCTGCAATAAATGCTCCGGTAATATCTGCAACTCCGAACCATTCTTCTGCCACATAAGACATAAGAAGACAGAATACAAATACCACGATAGAATGTCTGTGCATTCCTTTCCCGCTTTTTTCAAACCAGTAAGCATAAAATTTATAAAATAAATATCCTGCCACTGCTGCAAAAGCAAAAAATGCTACAATCTTCAATAATACATTTACAATATTTACGGAAGAATCCGCCATACTGGTAATAATTGTAAGGGCGATAATTCCGAGAATGTCATCGATAATAGCCGCACCTAGAATGGCATTTCCTGAGCCGGTTTTTAATTTCCCGATTTCTTTTAAAGTTTCTACAGTGATACTTACGGAGGTAGCTGTTAAGATAACCCCAATAAACATATTCTGTAAAAAGACAGTTCCAGTAGCATCTGACTCAATCATGCCAGGCTGGTTGAAGAAATACGCCACTGCAAAACCACCTGCAATCGGTACCAACACACCAGCTACAGCAATGATAAAGGATGCCTTACCACTATTTTTCAGTTCCTGTATATCCGTTTCCATACCCGCGCAGAACATCAATACAATAACACCGATTTCCGCTACTTCCTTAATAAATGCAGTTTCGCTCATAATACCAAAAACAGCCGGACCAAGAATTACTCCCGCTAACAGCGCTCCTACAACCTGTGGCATGTTAAACCTTTTTGTTAATAACCCAAATAATTTTGTACTCAGCAATATTAATGCCAGGTCAAACAAATACTGATATGATTCCATAGACTCAACTCCTTTTCTGGGGTGGCTTTTTATCTATAAATAATGCATTGCATCTTCTCAGAAAAACGCAAGCTCCTTTCAAATTATTTTACTACCGGCGGGGGAATTTGTAAATAGAATATAAAAACTTTATAAAGTGGGTGGGATGGGGATTCGAGGGGGAGTGGTTGACAGGACGCTCATACAATGTCATTTAGATAACATTTAAGTGCTTTTTGCAAAAAACG
>CAYVCL010000037.1:0-28202 GCA_964450185.1 uncultured Lachnospiraceae bacterium
AGAAAAGCTAATTGTTTAAAAGTTACAAATCGGTAACTTGATGTTGACATTTACATTCTCATGCAATTTTTTCGTTCCACACATAATATTTACTTTTCAAAGTGCACTGCCAGAGTTTAGCTGGCATGAACGCTCAAGATTCCGAGAGTTCATATTTATAATTCCAGCATATATCCCGTTCCCCAGATGGTTTTTATCATCTTCGGTTCATTGGGATTGTTTTCCAACTTTTCTCTTAATTTTCTAATATGTACGTTTAAGGTTCCATCACTAAAATAAGCATCGCCCCAGACAAGGTCAAACAATTTTTCTTTTGTGACAATGGTATTTCTATGTTCAAAAAGGCACTGGAATAACTTAAACTCTTTTGCTTTTAAAGAAACTTCTTTTTCGCCGATATACACTTTTCTGGTAGCAATTTCAAGCCGTACATTTCCTGCGCTCTCCGTCTGTTCTTCTTTTGGGGTTCTGCCCATTCGCTTCATCATAATCTTTACTTTGGCTAACAGCACACTTAAGGTATATGGCTTTTTGATGTAATCATCGCCTCCAATATTTAGGGCAATCAGTACATCATCGTCACTTTGTCTTGCACTGATAAACAAAATAGGGATATCCGATTCTTCCCTGATTTTTTTGCACAGCACAAATCCGCTCTCCTCCTGCAAATTAATATCCAGCAATAAAATATCTATGGTATTTTCTTTTAGGAATGCTTCACATTCCTGCGCATTTTCCACGCAGGCACAGGACACGTCAAACATCTGAAAATATTCGCATGTCATTTTTGATAATTCTACTTCGTCATCTACAATCAGGCAATTATAATGCATGTATTTTTTACCTCTTTTCTAGGTGTTGTTTTTGAAAACAGTATAGCATAAACCCTTGTCCTTATCAATTTGCTTAATTACTATTTCTGTGATATACTACAGATATCAAAAATAAGGGGGACACGCTTATGAAATTTTTATTACTTGTTATAGCATTATTTGCATGTGCATTTGTAAGTGCATATTATGGACGTAACGTTAGCAATAATATGGGACGTAATATTGGGAACAGTTATATGAAAAAACATTGGGGAATTGATGAGGATAATAAATAATTTTCCAAAGCAAGAAGCTGAGGCTACTGATGTGCCCCTGTCAAACAGACAGGGGGCATATCAGTAGCCTCTTTTCTTTCCATCTTTATTTTATTCATATAACGGGGAAACATAGCTATCGTCAATAAGTATACTATTTCCATTTTCGGTATCTACCTGAATCATGTTCCATATGTAATATTTTCTTCCATAAATCACCCGCATTACTTAGTTTTCTTGCAACCGATAAAAATACTTAATCCAATAACGATAATGCCACTTACCGTAACCATTAGCGAAAGATCTCCACCTAAACTTCCTGCCATAAAAACAGCGCTAGGACCATCTGTTCCTCCAATAATTGAAATCTGGGTACTTTCCAGTACTTTTGTAAAAATCCCCATTGCAACTAATCCTGCCCCTATTACTCTCAATATAATTGTTGCCAGTTTCTTCAATCTTTTTCCCTCCTAAAAGTCTATTTATTTTATAATAACAAAACTGAAGATTTTTCACAATGGATTAGCCAGCTTCTTTGCAACTACATGAAAGCGGTAAAAAGTTTACATCACCACCCAATATAGTATATTATGAATTTGTAATGCAAATTTTAACACAAAGGAGAATATGTCATGCAAAACTTAGAAGTGCTTATAAATAATTATCTAAATCACTGTCGTATTCGAAAAAAATTGGATTCTAAAACAACCAAAGCTTACAGAATAGACTTAAACCAATTTCTTTCCTTAATTCCTTCCAATACACTCCCCATTACAAAAGAAATTCTTCTAAAATATCTCTCTAATATCCATCAAATGTACCAACCTCGTACCATCAAAAGAAAAATCGCTAGCATAAAAGCCTTTTTTCATTATTTAGAATATGAAGAAATTATTGAAACCAATCCATTTAACAAAATAGATCTTAGTTTTCGTCAACCCAAACGACTCCCCAAAACCATTCCCTCTAATACTATACAATTATTTTTATCTACATTATACCAAGAACAAAAACTATGTAAAACGCCTTTTCAATCCAAAACCGTATTACGCGACATTGCCGTTATAGAACTTCTTTTTGCCACTGGAATGCGAATTTCAGAACTCTGCTCTTTAAAACAAGAAGATTTAGATTTGGAAAATGGAACTGTTTTGATTTTTGGCAAAGGTGCCAAGGAACGTATGCTTCACATTAGCAATGAAAATGTAATCAAAGCTCTTTCGGATTATAAAGCTGCTTTTGAAAATGAGCTTAAAACTACTGACTGGTTGTTTGTTAACCGTTTGCAGCAACGCTTGTCTGAACAATCTGTAAGAAATATGATTAAACGATACACAAAGGTAGCTGGTATCGAAATACACATTACTCCCCATATGTTCCGCCATTCTTTTGCTACACTATTACTGGAAGCTGATGTAGATATCCGCTATATTCAAAAAATGCTAGGACATAGCTCGATTACGACTACGGAAATCTATACTTGTGTTTCTACACATAAACAGAGAGAAATATTGGAGGTGAAACATCCACGGAATGGGATGCGAATTAATAAAGGATAATAGATGATTATCGGTCACTTTATTATCCAGATTAATAAGGAGGCATCTATGACTAACATATACTGGATAGGTCCAAGACAGTCAGATATTGAAAATTGTACTTTAATACATAATTCTATAACTATTTATGGAAATAATTTAAATAATAACATTGCCTACTGTAAGGGTAGTAACCGAATTAATCATAATATAGATAACGAAGATTGTGAACAATTCATAAAATTACAATTATACAATATTCTTTCTAGAAATCCCGAAGCAAAATTTCTATTTTATAATCAAGCCCATGCATATAAATACGGGGAAAAAATTCTAGAACATAGTATTGCTATTAACAATAGAAATTTAATAGCAATTTTATCCGACAAAGCCAGATGTCGCTATTTACTATCCGATATAGTAGATATAATTCCTTTTGTTACTATAAAAGGAAATGAATTTCAATATGATACTCTTTGTAATTATATTCCCAATAATGAATTTGTTATACAACAAAGTGTATCCTCTGGTGGTGATGGTACTTACCATATAACTAATTCTGATTGTTTTGAAGAAAAATTTCAGAATAATGAAACGGTTGATTATTTGGTTTCCCCTTACTTATCCAATGCATTATCTATAAATGTACATGTTATAGTATTTAAAGATAAAATTTTAGTCTTTCCTGGTTCTGTTCAAATTACATGTGAAATTCAATCAAAAATTTTATATTCCGGTGCAGATTTTATATGTTATGAGAGGTTGCCTACAAGTATAAAACAAAAAATAGCTGCCGACGCATATAAAATTGCAAACTATTTAAAAGCCAAAGGTTATCGAGGAATTTTAGGCATTGATTTTATGTTACAGGATAATAAATTGTATTTTATGGAATTAAATCCGCGTTTTCAGGCATCGAGTGATCTTCTCAATAGAGCTCTGTACGACAACCACCAAAAATCATTACAAGAATTACATTTATTATCATTTACGGACTGGAGTGAATACACACCAACTGATTTTTGTGTTAATTATAGTAATTTTGTATATACAACACAAAATATTTCTTCAACTCGATTAAAAAAAATATTTTCTTCTCATGAAATCTTTCATCTACAAAACGATGGATATCACGGACATAATATTTCATTTAGTAATGACAATATATATTTATGTCGTTGCGTTTTTGCAAAAAATATATGCACACTTGTTGATGGACACCTCTTGCTTCATCCTAATATATATACAGAAGAATTAAAACCATATTTAATTCCTAATACGAAACACTTTAAAGAACATGTGAAATTTGCATTACTAAATCATGGTGTTACTCTGAGTGATAAGGCTCAGATATCTGCTCAACGATGTGGTAAAATAAAAGAGGCGGTATTTGATGCTATAGATATTACAATTTTCGATACCATCAAGGTTAATGCTCCTGTTTCTTGCAAATTTAATTCGATTAGTCCATTCACAATTGAGCAAAAAGATGAAAAATTTATTTTATGTTTTGATAGCTATGAAATCACAGAAGTAGTAATTGATTTTGTACCTGATTGCTTAATTGGTATGAAAACATCGTCTGGCATTCCTTATGAGGCGATTATTAACTTTGCAACAGACAGAATAAGAATCAACCCGGCTCCGGTATGTATTTATAAAAGAGAAAACCTTTCTTGTGAATTTTGCAATTTGCCTGAGCATAACATTCGATATAACCTAGATGATATAAAGGAAGTAATTGACTATTGTCTTGAAAATATCAGTTTTCGTCATTTTCTAATTGGTGGGGGAACGTTTTCTCTTAATGGTGGATGGAATATAATTCTTCAAATCACTCAATATATTCGAAAAAAAAGTTTAAAAGACATTTATTTAATGTCTATCCCACCAGAAGACGAGGATATATTAAATTCCCTTAAAGAAGCTGGAATAACCGAAGTTGCATTTAATCTAGAAGTCTTTGATAGAAATCTTGCTTGCAAAATAATGCCTGGTAAAGGAAATATATCAATAGAACGTTATCTAAAAACCTTCGAACATGCAGTAACTTTATGGGGGAATTCTGGAAAAGTGCGCACATTATTAATATATGGATTTGACAAGGAAAAAGTTTTTCTTGACGGTATTGAGGAATTATGTAGCAAAGGTGTTGAACCTATTATATCTATTTTCAGGCCTTTAGCCGGAACTAAGATGGAAGATTTTAATCCTCCATCTACTCTAGACATATTTTCTATTTATACCAAATGTAAAAATATTGCTGAAAAATATTCTTTAATCCTTGGACCAGATTGTCCCGCTTGCCAAAATAATACTTTAAGCTATACTACACAATAATTTAGTGGAACTTATTGCTCCAGTTTTTCTTTTGTATATTTATAATGAAGATATTCTGGAGCAAGTTTTTGTGCCATATCAAAAGTATTGCATTTTATATTATGCTCAATTTCTGTTACAGTATAAATGCTTGAAGTTTTCTTGTTATTCATTTCCTCTTTTTTGGCTATTAATTCAAGACGCTTTAATTCTATATCCAACTCTTTTTCTTCTTTTTGATATTTGTGCAGACTATTTTCTTGGCAAATCCTACGCACTTCTTCAAAATTTTTGAATACATCTAAAAATTTATTTCCTATTGCCAATACACCATAAATAGAGGAAAGAAGTGCCATAATCTCAGGTAGCATATCTATACATGTAATATATAATTCGTATGGTGAATTATGGCGTAGTTCAATAGAATCTACATGTGTCAAAGAACAATTTTCACGAATTAAAATATTAATTTCGTTATATAACTCATTAATAGATGTTAAGTCGTCTTTTTCTATATTTGTTTTAATCAAAATTTCAACACGTTGTTTATATCCAGATGAATTATTTAATAGAAGTTCTCTAATTTCTCCAATATTAAGCATATATGAATGTAGTATATTTAGGTCCCAATTATTGTTATATGACAAGTTCATAATCATATCATAGATTTCCTTCAATTTTTTAGAAGAATATATATCATCTGAACAAACTAATCGACAATAATGCTTAATCATTCGAAAGTCAAAATAATCACATGCTTCCTCTATCCCCATCTTAATATATTCAAATGCATCATCATATTTCTCTAAGGCAATAAGTATGTTAGATAAGGGAAAAAACTCATGCTGAGAATAATAATATACACTCAAATCTTTATATAGTGATTTGTACTTGTGCGTATCCATGTCACCTTTGTCTGTATGTATCATTACTTTGTCTGATGTATTTCTAATATAATAAGGAGCTCCAATAATATAAGCTATCTGATAAGGTGGTAATTTAACATTTTCCATATGTATTTTCTTAATTTGCATATATTCCAAATTAATGTGTGCCAAATCAACTTGTCGAATTGTGCAATTATAAAGCACCGAATTTTCTGTTGTATCCGAAGATATTTCACACGCTACAAATGTACAATTTTCAAAACGACAATCATATAGCGTAGATTGATTTATAATACTTTTTTCAAAAGTACAATCAATAAATATACTGTGACTAAAATTTGCCCCTCTTATTATTGTATGAGATTTAAAACTACATTTATTAAAATAGCAATCTTGAAAATTGGATCCTGTAAAATCGCACCCACTAAAAACGGATTCTGTAAATTTTGAACCTGTTCCTGCCGCAGCTACAAATAAGCATTTCTCAAATTTTGTCTTTTTAACATTGATTCTCTTAAGACTTTTTCGCGTGAAATCTTGTGTTACTTTAGTTTTTACAAATTTTTGAAACAATTGACCATTATAGACATCTTTATCTGGTAATAGTTCTTTTACTTTTGAAACAGATTTCTCTATCTCAATATCGCTAAAATAATTCTGCATTTGCATTCCTTCCTTAAATTATAATGTTGTAGTATAAAGTGACCGATAATCATCTATTATCCTTTATATGCTTTATTTTTAATAACATTATTCATTTTAACAAACTATACTGTTTTTATTTGTCGAATTTTGTCGATTCTATGATTTTTTATTATTTTTTCATTCTTTGCTTACACTATAATTTATTTTCTATCCTCTACCTTCTCATATGTTATGTCATATTCTTTACTCTACCACAATCTCCTCTCCTTCTACATATTTTCGTTCCATCTTATGTCTTAATTTTCTGTTTTCCACGGTGTCAAAAATAATCGAAAAATCATAATCTTCCGGATACAGCTCCTCTGCGGCTACCAAAAGCTTCACTCTCTTATGGTTAATCCAAATCTTTTTCCCTTGAAGTTGCACTCGTAAAACGCCTTTTTCGTTCACGTTTTCACATACAATTCCAATCTTTTTATCCGGATAAACAACAACACTGTCGCCCAGTCGGTATTTCTTCGCCTGTTCTAAAGATTTTTTCGAAGATTTCTTCTTCTTCAAGGTAGCAGTGGTTTCTTTTTGAATTTCTTCCGAAATGCCCTGCAACTGATATTCCTTAACACTTTCCTGACCATAAGCTGCATGGATGGCACACTGCAACATGAAGGATGGCATGCCAAGCCTTTGAGCAATATAAAAGGCACAACTTTCTCCGGCTTCTCCCAGCACCAACTGATACAATGGACGCAAACTTTCCTTATCAAATGTCATTCTTGCATTTAAAATTCCTTTTTCCTGCTCTGCGAACTGCTTCACTTCCGGATAATGGGTTGTCACAAGGAACAATGCACCACTTTTCTTTAATTCCTGCAAAATGGCAATGGCAATTCCCATCCCCTCTGTGGGATCTGTTCCAGAACCCAATTCATCCATAATTACCAAACTATCCTTATTTACCTTTTTCAAAATATCCAATACATTGGTAATGTGGGCAGAAAAGGTAGACAAATTTTCTGAAATATTTTGACCATCACCAATATCACAAAGAATATTGCTGTTCATACAAATTTCTGCCTCCTCACAGGCAACATGCAAGCCACACTGTGCCATCATGCAATTTAGTGCAACTGTCTTAATTGCTACCGTTTTTCCACCTGTATTTGGCCCTGTGATTACAATTCCCTGAATTTCATTTCCAATTTCAAACTGCAATGGCACACAGACGTTTTTATCCATCAATGGGTGCCTTCCGTTTTTTAACATAATTCGCCTATCCACGTTTATATGTGGCTCCACTCCGTCAAATTCCATACTTAGTTTTCCTTTAGAAAATATGAAATCCAGTTTTTCTATTACTTTGGCATTGCCCTGCATTTCTTCTGCTATATCTGCAACCATACCGGTAAGAGAATATAAGATTCTTCGTTCTTCATTTTCCTCATCAATTTTTAAGAGCTGCAATTCTTCATAGTATTTTGCCACAGAAGACGGCTCAATAAATAAAGTGTTTCCAGTGGCTGATTTGTCAACTACACTTCCGCCAATTTTAAACTTATATTCCTTTTTTACCGGAATACAAATATGTCCGTTTCGTATGGTGCTAAAACTATCTGACATACATTCTTTGTGAGATTTTATCACTAAATCTGCCTTTTCCCGCATTTTTCGTTCTGCCTTTTCTATATCGCCTCTTAATGATTTTAATAGTTTGGAAGCATTGTCATCTACTGCCCCATTTCGAATCTGTAAATGAATCATTTTCCTTACGTCTTCCAACTCGTTAAGATTTTCTTCATAGTAAGGCAAAGAAACTTCAAATTGTTTGCATCTGTTAAGATAATCCTTCAATCTTTTTACAGCAATCAGTATAGTTGCTATCTGCTCCAACTGCTGTCCGGTAAGGCAGCCACCTTTTTCAGAAATATCAATTAATTCTCTCATTCCTTCTAAAGATACTAACGGTGGCGTGCCTCCTTTCTCCAACAAAATTCTTGCTTCTGTGGTTTCTTGTTGTCTTGCAAGTAATCTGCTTTCTTCCATAATGGGTGCCGCATTTTTAATTTCCTCTTTTGCCCAATGGGTATAGGCAAACTCCATCCATGTTTCTTTTACTTTATCAAATTCTAAAATATGTTCTATTGAATTCATTTTTATTCCTTTCTGCTCTTTCGCCCAATCACCTTAATGCCTCATAAAAATCATAATTTACCTGACCTTTTATCCGCTCTAACGCCCCTAGTTCTAGCTCTTTCACCATCAGACAAGCAATATCCGGTAAATGTAGCGTTTCTCCCGGAACAATTCCGTAATCTGCGGAGGTGTAAAATCCTCTTGCTTGATAATTTTGCGGATTTCCTTCTACTAATACTGCTTTGTAGCCCAGCTTTTTCGCTTGTTCAAATCCATACTCAATTAATTCTTTGGAAATGTGCTGTCTTTGCAATTCTGTCTTCACCGCTGCCGGAGTTAACAGCAATAATTCTTTTTCATAATTTCCTTCCAAATGAAATCTGGAAAACATCACATACCCAATGATTTCTTCTTTTTCATTTACCATTATCAAATCCAGTTCTGGTATATAATATTTTTTACTACGGATTTCCCCCACCAATGCCCGAACCAGTTTTCCTTCTTCTTCATCGGAATACTCGGTAAATACTTTTTCTACAAAATCTAATGTTTCCTGCACAAATTTTCCTGTTACTGTTTTTATTATTCGTTTCATAATTATTCTCTCCTTTTATAAACGCAGGCTTTTCACCCTTGTGACACTTACTTTTCCTTTTTCAACATAACAAAAACCATGGATATCTTCCCTGACGGCATAGCATCTCCATGGTTTTTCAAAAACTGATTCTACAAAAGAAAGATATCAAAATTCTCTGATATCAAATATAAAAAGATACAAAAAAAACATGGCTTGCCATGCTTTTCCTTTTGTTCCTCAGATTATTATATAGATACGAAGCATATGGTAAGGCAGATATCTCAGTGTAGCCACTGATAAAAGGGCAGACTCCAAGTGTGATACTTAAAATCTTTCCTTTCCAACTATTTAGTTAGCTGAATTCTCCATTACTACAATGCTTAACATACACTTACCTCTTTCTTTCCTTTTTCTATGGTTAGCATATAACAAATTTTATAGAAAGTCAATTTGTTTTTTTTACCCAAAACATATTCCGTTACTTTATACTACCAACTTCCCGCTGTAATAATTACATAAATTCTAGGAAAACTAATAGAAAACAAATGGAGGTTTTTTTTATGGAAAATGATACGATTGAATTATTAAGGAAATGTGACGCCGGTGCGAAAATGGGAATCTCTTCTATCGACGAAATTTTGGAAGGTGTTTGCGACGCCAACCTTAAGAATTTGTTGCAGGAAAGCAAGCATCAGCATAAGAATTTATGTTCTGAAATTCATTCCCAACTCTCACAACACCAAAGCACAGAAGAAGAACCGGACCCTATGGCAAAGGGTATGTCCTGGCTGAAAACAAATTTAAAAATGACTATGAATAACAGTGACAACACCATCGCTGATTTGATAACCGACGGATGTAATATGGGTGTAAAATCTCTTCACAAATATCTGAATCAATATAAAGGGGCAGATGAATCCTCTCAAAAACTTTGCAGACAGCTTGCCTTAATTGAAGAACAACTTTGCCAACAGATACGCTGCTATCTGTAATTATAATAGGGCTGATACACCAAGTGCATCAGCCCATTCATCACTACTATATCATCGTTAAAATTCCCAAAGATTTCAACAATAAAATCACCAATAAAATTGGTGTAATGTATTTAATCATTACGATATATAGTTTCTTTCTTCCAAATTTACATCCTGTCTTTTCTACTTCATCTGTAATTACCTTTGGTTTTATAATCCAACCTACTAAAATACAGGTTCCAATAGCTACAATCGGCATCAGACAACTATTGCTGATATAATCCATAATGTCCAGAATCTGTCCTGTACTTCCGTTTGGCAGCTTAACTTCAAAGTAAAGCTTATTATATCCAAGGCAAACAAAAATTCCTGCTACCAAAGCAATCACGGTTTCTATCACAGTTGCCTTTGTTCTTGATAAATGAAATTTATCCATAAGACTGGATACGATTGCCTCCATAATGGAAACCGAGCTGGTTAATGCGGCGAATAACACCATGGCAAAAAACAGACAGCCTATCAGATTTCCGATTCTTCCCATAGATACAAAAACTTTCGGCAAAGACACAAACATAAGACTCGGTCCGTATGCCTGCATTCCCTCGCGTCCCATAAATGTATACACTGCCGGAATAATCATAACACCTGCTAAAAAAGCAACCACTGTATCAAAAATTTCAATTTGATTAATGGATTTTACCAACTTTGCATCATCTTTTACATAAGAACCATATGCTATCATAATTCCCATGGCAACGCTAAGACTGAAGAACAACTGTCCCATAGCATCCACCAACACGGTAAAGAAACCTTTTATCGTCAGGCCTTCTAAGTTTGGAATTACATAGATGCAAAATCCTTCCCATCCTGTTCTGGTAACCCCTGCGCCATCTTTATAACTAATTGTCAGGGAAAAAATCGAAATTCCAACTACTAATACCAACAATATCGGCATCAATATTTTAGAATAGGATTCGATTCCTTTATTAACTCCACGGAATATAATAAATGCTGTTACAAATAAGAACACGACCATTAATATAATCGGCTGATATTCTGCTGTAATGTATTCGGTAAAATAGCCATCTGCCGCCGCAATCGTTCCATCACCGGTAAGATAGGCAATAAAATACTTCAGCACCCATCCTCCAATTACACAGTAATAAGGCATAATAATTACCGGTACAAGACTGGCAATCACTCCAAGAAATCCCCAATCTTTCTTCAACACTTTGTAAGCTGTCAAAGGACTTTGTTTTGTCTTTCTTCCGATGGCAATTTCCGTAGTAAGCAATGCAAATCCAAAGGTAAATGCCAATACTATGTACATTAGTAAAAAGAGTCCCCCGCCGTCTTTTGCGGCTAAATAAGGAAATCTCCAAATGTTTCCCAATCCCACTGCACTTCCTGCCGCTGCCAGCACGAACCCAATGGAACCGGAAAATGAATTTCTGTTTTTTTCTTTCTTCATTTCTCTTTCCGGGTATCTTACCCTTTACCTCCTAAGTATTATTTCTATATCTTCTTCAGGTTTTACTGTTGATATCACTCTACATGTTTTGATTTTCCTGTGTTAATTGTTGTTTCAAGTTTTCTATTTCCATCTGCATTTGTTTCATTTCTTCTGCATTGGATAGCTTTAACTGCTCCATTTCCTTGTGAACCTTCTCCACTTCTTTGGCTGCTTCCTCTTTTACTTTTTCTATTTTCTCCATAGCCTCTTCATTTATTTTTGCTATTTTCTCTGCTGCTTCTTCCTCATACTCTTTCTGGAACAATCGCATCGTTTTCTCTTCATCATATTCGGTCAAAATCATATCCTTCACCTCCGCCTGATGACTTATCAATTATTGTTATTGGCAAAGCTATCAGAAAGTTTTAAGATTTTTCGCTCTCCAGTCCAGTTATTTCCGTTATAAAACACCACATATTGAGGCGTAGGCATTAAAACCAGCTTACTTCCATATAAATTGTACTCGTTTTCAGCTATAAATTTTTCATATTGCCTTGCAAAATACAATAATCCACGCAAAGGCATATTGGGATTGTCTGAACTTTGATGCTCAAATAAATTCATACGATAATCCAAAAGAAACGAAATATCATTCTTCATTCGCATATAAATGACATCTTCCTTTCTTCTTTGGAAGTTACATATGAGTTTCAGTCCATTATCTCTATGATATCTTAGATAAAATGAACTTGCAAGGTATTTTCTTGAAAACTGCATATGTAATTTCCTGTGTTTTGTTTATTTTGTTGGGAAATAGTATATTGTCATCCTGCCCAATCTCTTTCCATTCCACATAAGGCAAAACCACCAAATCGCACAAAAATCACTCATTTTTGCTTACAAATTAAATTTTTCAATGCTAAAATATTCTTATCATAAGAAGGATGGTAAGCATATGAAACGAGTAAAAGCAGCATGTATCACACAAACACTTCATTTTTTATTAAAAGATGATCTTGAAAAAAATTATGCCAAAAGAATGGTGGAGGAAGAAGTGAAAAAGTACAAGGCAGGTTTAGAAAGAACCGGAACCAAATATAAGATATTATCGGAAGAAACTCAAGAAGACGGTTCCGTGATTATTGAAATCAAAAAACAGTACAATACTTCTCCAACAGGAAATTACCTGAATTAAGAAGCATGCAACACATTAGTGAAACCCACTTGTGTTGCATGCTTTTTTTCTGAAACCATTGCCTAATTCGATATATTAAGTTACAATGAAAATAATTATTCAAAATCATTTTAAGCATAGCAGTAAGAAAGGGGCGAAATGAAGAGTATGAATTTCATCGTATCATTGATAAATAAGAAAAAGCAAGCAGTACAGGAAAGAAACGATACTTGTAAACGGTTAATCGAAGAAATGCAACAGTCAATCACCGAATTAAATGCTTTATTTTCAGAAAAAGAGGACTTTATAGAGCCGGAACAGATTACCCTCTGGAAGTCCAAGTACTGGGGATTGCAAGAGGATGAACGACTTCAAAACACTAAAGTATTAAAAAAAGCACTCAGATATCAGGAATTTCTGAAAATAAGAGAACAGTTTTATGGAATATTACGCAGCGCAGACAGAAATGTATCCGTTCACAATGAGGAAGTCGCAAAAAGCAGAATCAAAAATGCCTACCATCTAATTGGGAATGTAGAAGGTCAACATCTGGATGAACAGCAGATGTCCTGTATCGTAAAAGAAGTTCATAATCACTTGGTAATAGCTGGTGCTGGAACCGGAAAAACTACCACTATTATTGGAAAAATAAAGTATTTGTTAAAATCAAAGATATGCAGTCCAGAAGATATTCTGGTACTTTCTTTTACAAATGCTTCTGCAACAGAAATGAAAAAACGCATTGAATCGGAAACCGGTATACAGATAGAGGCTTCCACATTTCATAAACTGGGAAAAAATATTATTACAAAAGTAAATAAGATAACGCCTAAAATTTCCAATATAGAACTTTTGCCATTTATTAAAAAACAGATACTTAAAAATATGGAATCGGAAAATTACTTAAAATTGCTGAACTCCTATTTTATGTTTCACAGGATTTCTGAAAAATCTGAATTT
Organism: uncultured Lachnospiraceae bacterium; assembly: GCA_964450185.1. GTDB lineage: Bacteria > Bacillota > Clostridia > Lachnospirales > Lachnospiraceae > RUG11237. Next base: position 13,745 of record CAYVCL010000037.1, read on the forward strand.
GAATTTAAAAATAAACAGGAGTATGAGGAATATTTAAAACTAAATCCTCCTATTACTCTAAAAAGGGAATCTGTAAAAAGTTATGGCGAACTGGATATTGCCAATTTTCTGAATCAAAACAGCATTGCTTATGAATACGAAAAACCATATGAAAAAGATACCAGAACAGAACAATATACACAGTATAAACCCGACTTCTATTTGCCGGAATATGGAATTTACATTGAGTATTTCGGAATTGACAGAAACGGGCAGGTACCTGAATATTTTGAAGGCAGTCATGAGAAAACGGCGACACAGGTGTATCACGATGGCATGGAATGGAAGAAAGAAATTCATGAAACTAATGGAACCACAATGGTACCATGCTATGCCTACGAAAAAATGGAAGGGGTTTTGTTAGAGCATTTGAAAGAACGTTTAATTGAAAAAGGGGTTCTGTTTTCTCCAAAATCACAACAGGAAATTTGGCAGGAAATCAATGCTATGGAAAAGTCATTGTTAGATAATATTTCCGAATTATTTCAAACAATAATTAATTTGATAAAAAGCAATAATTATACGCTGGAACAAGTGCATGATTTGAATGCAAAAAGTTTAAACCGGAACAAAAATCAAATCCTGATTTCCTTAGTGGAACCCGTTTTTTATGCATACGAACAGGAATTAAAACAAAATGATGAAATAGATTTTAATGATATGATTAATCTTGCCACGCAATATGTAAAAGAACAAAAATACCAAAATCCATATAAATATGTAATTGTAGATGAATATCAGGACATTTCCAAATCCAGATACTCTCTTTTGAAAAGTCTGCGACTATCCAATGACTACAACTTGTTTTGTGTAGGGGATGACTGGCAGAGCATTTATCGTTTTACAGGCAGTGATATCAGTTTCATTCTTAACTTTTCAAAATACTGGGGAAATGCAGAAATCAGCAAAATCGAAACAACCTATCGCTTTTCACAAAAAATGGTTGCAATGAGCGGACGATTTGTAATGAAAAATCCTATGCAGATTAAAAAATCAATGATAGGAAAAGCATCCCAAATTCAAAGTGTACTTGGAGAAATAAGTGGATATAACGAAAAATGGGCGATGCAGTTTTTGACAGAAAAACTGGATAACTTACCCAAAAACAGTTCAGTATTTTTTATCGGAAGATATTCTTTTGACAAAAATATTTTAAATCAGCATGAAGCATTCCAAATTAAATATGACAATGCTCAAGAAGTTCAAAAAATAATATATGAAAACAGAAAAGATTTGAACATGCAATTCTTAACTGCTCACAAATCGAAAGGCTTGCAGGCTGACTATGTAATTATTCTGAACAATAAGAATTCTCAAGTAGGATTTCCAAGTAAAATTGAGAACTCTCCTATTTTAGAGCTGTTATTGGAAAATTCCGAACAATTTCCGTATGCTGAAGAGCGAAGACTATTCTATGTAGCATTGACCCGAGCAAGAAAAAAAGCCTTGTTTGTGACTATTCAAGGGCAAGAATCCGAATTTGCCTTAGAATTGAAACGAGATTTTGAAAATGCCCTTATCACTGAACGGTATGAATGTCCAAAATGCGGAGGACAATTAAGAAAGATTCACGGACAATATGGTGATTTTTGGGGTTGTAGCAATTATAAAATAAATGGTTGCAATTATACGAAAAAGTTGAAAACACAGAAAATGAATTAGGTTCAAAACCTAATTCATTTTCTACAAATACCCCTCCAGACTCACCGCACCAATAGCGTTTAAGGAAGATAAAATTTCTTCTTTTTCCTTCTCCGTAATCACCGCTTTGTTCAACACAAATTCCGGTAAAAGGGTGATTCCTCCACCTTTTCCTTTATTCATATACACTGGAATTCCGGCGCCGGAAAGTGTTTCCACATCCCGATAAATGGTTCTGGTAGATACTTCGAAATAATCTGCCAGCTCTTTGGCTGTGACAATTTTTCTATCCAAAAGTATATATACAATTTGAAATAATCTATGTATCTGCATCTTAAATCTCACGCTTTCTTTATTGGATGTCGGATTACTGTTTTCCACCTTTCCGGTGGAATTTTACGGGCATCGGACAGATAAATTTCATGATGTTGTCTACTTTCATTTATATCTGTAATATAGCCCTCTGTTTTTATGTATTCGTTCATTTTTTCCACAGAAGCATACTCGGTATCAAAAGAACCGATATGCATAATCTGTACACACAGCCCTTCTTCTATTGTGATAAATTCTGCTTTTGAGCAGTCTATTTTCTTTTTGTTTTCTGCCTCCCTTACCGCCCACAGAAAATCTTCTTTACTTATGAAATCCGGAAGTCTTATCACGGATGTCCAGAAAAATTTCTCTTTATAAGACGAGGGAATCTCCTTCATGGTTGACTGTTCACCCCAAAGTTCTGCCTCCGGTACTTCACAGGACCAAAATCCCTCTAACGGCGGCACTACATAAGGAATGAAATCTTTTATTTTGTATTCTGTTTTATAGCTCATTTTCAGAGTATAAGAAATTCCATATAAAATCTGAATCGCCTCTTGGTAGGCTCCATTTGGGTCATTTGGATTTCCCTCTCCCCCTAAACATAGTTGAATGATTTATAAACCTATCATACACCATTTAATATGACAACGGAATGTCATATTAAACACATTTTTTACTCCAACCCACTTCTTCTATATGCCATTACAAACAGCACTGCTGCAACCACCATATTTCCGCCAATCACTGCAACCGGCTCCCAGCTCATCTGAATATTTTCCATCTGTCCCAATAATAAATTTATCTGCTGAGAATATGTGATTTTTGCAAATTTTGCAATTTTTTCATTGAACATGGACAACATTGGTAGGAATGAAAAAATCATCATCACAGGCATAGAAATGGAAGTTGCCATCATTGGGTTCTTGCTCCATGTTCCGATGGCAGCACCCACGAAAACAGAAACTAAGATTCCTATACCAAGAATCAAAACAAAAACTGCCAAATCTGTTCCGGAGTATTTTCCGGCAATGCCGATAACTAAAGCTCCCAGCATGCAGATTGTCCATATGTAAATTCCTACACCTAACAAGTATTCTACCGGTTTCACATTTGACATTAGCAGCACACGCAATGTGTTGTTTCCTTTTTCTTCGGAAATAATGGAAGCCATACTTACCAGGGGTGCCATTCCCACATACATTACACCAAACATCAAAGCAAAATAATGTTCCGGCATTCCTTGGATTGTAATGGCATTTTCCATAATGACGGTTAAAATAGGAAACATAACAAATTGAATTAATATGGTTTTGTTTTTTAAAGTATCTTTGATTTGTTTCCAGAGAATTACTTTTATGTGTTTTATCATTTATTCCAACTTCCTTCCTGTCAATTCCATAAATACCGTTTCTAAATTAGGCTCTGTAGAATGGATGGTTTCCAGCTCACCCTTCTCTAAATATTGCACCAATTTTTCCAAACAGGATTTATCATGTTGCAGCTCTATATCGGTTCCATCATACAAATGAAGCTGTAACTTCTTTTGATAATTATATTTGCGACAAATCTTTTTTGGATTTCCGTATTCCACAATTTTTCCTTCATTTAAAAGGGCTACATTGTCGCATAATTTTTCTGCTTCTGCCATGTTGTGCGTTGTCAGGAAAATAGTGGTTCCTTTCTGCTTTTCCTCCAAAATCAGTTTATGGATTTCCTCCGATGTGGCAGGGTCCAAACCACTGGTTGGCTCGTCCAGAAAAAGGATTTTCGGTGCTCCTAGAATTGCTCTCGCCAACACCATTCTGCTTCTCATTCCCTTTGATAAATTGGATGCCATAGTTTTTGCCGCCGGTTTTAATCCTACTTTCTCCAGCGTATCCATTATTTTTTCCTTGGGATTTCCATTTAGCATGGAAAAAAGTTTTAAATTATCGTAGCAATTCAATCTTTCATATAAACCAAACTGGTCCATCATGATTCCAATATTTTTATAATCATTTCCATTTAATTTCATGGAAGATTTCCCAAACAGCTCGGCTGTTCCTTCTGTGGGCTGTAACTGCCCTGTCAATATCTTGATTAATGTGGTCTTTCCGGCACCGGAAGGTCCCAACAATCCGAAAATTTCTCCTGTCTTTACCTGCAAATCAATATGGTCCAAAACTACTTTTTCGCCAAAACAGTGCTTTAAATGACACACTTTTATGATATCTTTCATTCGTCCATCCCTTCCTTTAACCGCTGCAATGCTTCTTCCATCTTTTTATTTTCTGCTCTTTCTTTTAAAACGGATACTCTCGTGCTTACGCCAGCACTGATTCCAAAAGATAGAACGAAACATACCCACGGCTGCCACATGTCAACGGGAAACCATCCAAACAGATACACCAAAAGAATTATCGTTACAATAACACTGGAAAACATACTTGCTGTTCTCACACCGATGGATGCTTTTTTTATCCATTTATCTGTAAAAAATATTTCCCGCAATATTACGATAAATACTGTTTCTAATAAAAACTGAAACATGGTTGCACAGCTTAACCCTTTGCTTCCCAGTTCAAATATAGTGGAAAATTCCTTCGCACTCTCACCAAACCAAAGGCAAAAAACATTTAAACATATCACCGTAAAACCAAAGATTATAAAAATCTGTCCTACAAAATCAAATATGGTATTTTTCTGTTTCATTTGATAACCCCCAATCTTCTTTTCAACTCTTCCGCATACTGTCTGGACACCATAATTTGTTCTCCGTTTTCCAACGTAAGACGAAGCTTTCTGTCCAAATCATTTTTCAAAGACTTAATCATTCTTAACTGCACTAAATTTGACTTACTGATTCGAAAGAATCCACAGGCAAGCAATCTTTCTTCCATTTCATATAATTTTAGTTTGGATTCATAATATTCATCCTTTGTGTAGACAAAAGTTTTTCTGTCCACCGCTTCAATGTAAATTATTTTTGATACATCAAGAAGATGAGTTTCTTCATTCTTCATTACCATCAACTGCTGATTCAAAATCCGCAAGGTTGCTAAAATTTTTTCAATTTCCGGCGTCAACTGATTGCAGGATATTTGAATTTCCGTATCTTGCATGGATGCATCTATGTTGATTGATATTTTCACGATATCAACTCCTTTCGTGGTTATAGGTTAGCATTTATTTGGGGCGGGGACAAGTGGGGGGAACGTAAGTTGCCGGAGTGGGGACATGAGATGCCAAAAAAATAATTTCAAAAAAGAAAAGCCCAAAAAACCACCTCAACATGGTAGTTTTTTAGGCTTTTCTACTCTAATTCCATCCTTCAACAATCATTTCCGAACAAATCCCAGAAACACTCAAAATTCTTTCTCCCTCTTCTCCAAAATCCACCTCACAGACGGCACCGTCTTTCCTGCAATAAACGTTACATTTTCTCCCTCTATTCAACACTTTATATTTGCGTACGTCCTCCACATGAACCACAGCTTTTGCCATCCACTGATTTACATCTAATTGTGTACATTCTCCCTCTACAGTTATGTCATAATCTGTTTTTCCGGTAAATTCCAAACTTCCCTGTGTATCTTTTATAAAAATCTTATCCGCCGCCCCGTCATATTCCAGCCGTTGCAAATTCAAATCTTCTATATATAATTCTTTTGTGGATGCGTCGATTTCGCAGTGGTTTGTGTAATCTTTCGGCAGTGTGATAATGACATCTACTGATTCTTCTGTTTCATAGCGACTGATACCCTTTTTCCTTACACAATCAATGTCCAACTTTTTCTTGTTTTCATCCAGCTTGATTTTATAAAGAGAATCCAGATTCTCAAAACTTTCAGATTCCAGCCTCACATGAATCTTTTCATCTTCACCAGATTGAATGGTGATTTTTCTTGCACTACCCATATGAATATCAAAATGCTTGTGGCAATCAATATCATAGACTGTTTCACTAGAAAAAAGTTCTGCCTTCTTTTCCTGAAGTGCGGATTCCTGCATCACTAACTCATCCAGAGTAATCTTAAAAATTTCTGCAAGAATTATCATATTTTCCACATCCGGCAAACCTTTTTTGGTTTCCCACTTGGTAATTGCCTGTCGGGACACCCCTATCTTTTCTGCTAACTGTTCCTGGGACAACCCCTGACTCATTCTAATTTGTTTTAATCTATCTCCAAAATCCATATTTCTTCCTCCTCTTACTCTTTTATCAAGGCATATGCTGATATCTTTTTAATTGGCATCATCAAGCAAATACTAATTCCAACATTCATAATTATCTGTATTACTGCAAATATCATTAAAAATGCAAATGACACTTCCATATTGTTCTTCATGGCACCTACCGTCTGGAAAATGCACTGATTCATATATGGCATATAAAACAATGCCAATGCGGATGATAACAATACCGCTGCAATAGATACCGGCAAAAAACTACCCGCCATCAGTACCATTAACTGCCAGTTAGAATAACCTATAGCTTTGTAAATTCCCAATTCCTGTTTTCGCTGTACCAGCAGAGATTTTATTACAATATATAAAATAAACAATACAATCACCACTGTCAGCCCAAATATTACAGCAATTAACACCATCGTAATTCCTGAAAACATATCCTGAGAAGTTTCCTCCATTTCCTGCGAATTTACGATTTTTACAATTATGTCTACATAATTCTTTTCAAAATCTTTCACAAATGTGCTTGCATCTTCCCCTTCTTCTATATAAACATATAAGGATTTTGCATTATTTTCAGTAACTAATGCTTCATATCCTTCCATTGTAAGCTCGCAAACGTTCCCCTGAAAATTAACACTCTGTACAAATCCTGTAATTTCATAACTCCGGGTAATATCTCCGTTTTCTATTTCTATAGTATCTCCTACTTGATAGTTTTCTTCAAATATGCTTCCCAGTGCAACCTGATTCTCAGATTGAGGATTTTCTCCCAGAAAACATAAATCATTGGATACCTTGTTAAAATCTTCACAGGCAAATACCGTTACTGACCCATCGTTAATTTTTACATTTCCCGTTGTATATGACAAAATCTTTTCTACTTTCGCCATACCTTGCAATGCTTCTTCTAGCTGCTTCTGATATCCGTCTTTTGAATACAAAATCACATCCGGCATTTCTTCCGACAAAGTTGACATAAAATTATCCGGTTTTACAATAACATTATAAAACATAGTGCCTGCAAACGCTACCAATATAGTTAAAACAAAGGATACGAAAAAGAGTAACACATTTTGTCCGCTACATATCATCTCTCTACCATTTCCTCGAATTGCATTGATTGGCTGCACTTTTTTTATGGGATTTGCCGCCCCATAAGTGAACACAATCACAATAAGCATAAGAACTACTCCAACGCAGATTAAGCCTTTCACATCAAAGATTAATGTAAAAGAAAATCCTGACTGTAGCGTAAGCACCTGAGAAAGCGTTGGCAAAATTCCATAAGATACTATCACTCCCATAAGCGATGCTATTACTGTGACAATCACATATGGCAAAACCATGCTTCCAACTATCATATTCCCTGTGTATCCCATAGCTTTGAGCACACCCATAGAAGTCATTTCTTCTTCTATGGAATTTCGAATACGAAACTTACATAAAAACAGACTTACAAGCAAAATCACAACAGCAAATGCCGTCAGAATAACAATCAACAGGTTACACACCATCGTTCTTGTTGCTTTTGTGGAAATGTTGTCACTATTGGACAATATCATTATTTCCTGACTGCTTAACAAACTCCCTATTTCCTTTTCTACGCTTTTTATATCTGCATTTTCCTTAGTAATAATGGAATATTCAATTACAGTATTTTGCTCTTTTCCTTTGGCAAACTGCTGGTATACTCTTTCTGGAAGATATGCTCCCATCATACCTTTTCCGTAATTTCCATACTGCATTTCTTCCACCACACCAGACACTAGAAACGTGTGCATTTTTCCATCTATTTCATAAGTAATCTCCTCATCCGTTTCAAATTCTCCAAAGCTTGCTACGTAGAGTGGCAGGTAAATTGACCGATCAGTTACTTCTTTCTTGTCTTCTTTTATTTCTAACTGATTTACAGTTCTCTCATCATCCATATTGTAAAAGATTGTCCTCATGGAAAATTCTGTATCCCGAAATTCCCTCACCACCGCTTCGGAAAGAATTGCTTCTCTTGATTCCACTTCTTTTACACCTTTTATGTTTTCTATGTCTTCAACTAACTGCTCTGTGTTCTGCACTTTCGGAATACAAATGTTTATGTTTGCAGTGCGAAGTGTTTCAAATTTTGCCTCATAGGCTCTGTCCACCTGAAGTGTAAGTACCAAAGCCAAATTAAGCATAAAAGCAGTAAACAATAGTATGATTCCAAAAGATATGTATGAGCCCTTCTCCTTTTTTAAATTATGAAGCACCTGTGTCTTTATTTTCTTCACATTACCACCCCATTTCCATTAAAAACTTGTCTAACTTCTGTTCTCTTTCTTTCTCCGCTCTGCAGTAATTTCCCAAATTACATTCGCCAAAAATCTGTCCATCCTTGATATAGAGAATGCGGTTTCCACGGAGCGCCGTTTTCTTATCATGTGTCACCATAATAATGCTCTGTCCTTCTTTATGTAGTTTCGTAAATACATTTAACACCGCTTCTGAATTGTTGGAATTTAATGCGCCAGTGGGCTCATCGGCAAAAATAACTTGTGGATTATTAATTGCTGCTCTCACAATACCTGCTCTTTGAGCTTCGCCGCCAGATACCTGTGATGAGAATTTTTTCTGGGTAATTTCCGGAATATTTACCAATTGAAACAACTCTTTTGCCCGTTTTATGACTGACTTTTTATCACTATTGCAAAGGGCACCCGCAGTAAGTACATTGTCCATCAAGCTCATTTTCTCCAATAAGTAAATTTGCTGAAAAACAAATCCACAATTTTTTCTTCGGAAAACTGCCAACTGATCGTCATCGCATTTTGTAATTTCCTTACCTGCAAAAGTAATATTTCCCTCAGTTGGTCTGTCCATTCCTGAAAGAGAATACATCAGAGTGGATTTTCCTGCCCCTGAAGAACCCATGATTACGGTAAAATCTCCTTTATAAATATTCAAACTCAAATCTTCAAAAATTGTCTGGGCTTCTTCTCCCATTTGGAAAGTCTTTTTTAAGGATTTAGCTGATATGATAATTTCTTCTCCTGTTGTCATTTTTCTAACCTCCATGATTCTGTAAATTGATTGATGAGGTCATTGTATCGTTTGTGGAAGGTTTCCACTACCAACACTTGATTACAAGGTGGAAAAAAGGATGCTACTTTTCGTAGCATCCTTGGAAAATGGGAGGTGATGGGTTTCTGATGTACTACTTTATACCTATTAAAGTTATGATATTTCTTTTCCAGAATCTTTTTAATTTCAAATCTTCACTCTATATTGACAATTGTTTTACTGCACTATACACTACTATGTAGTACAGCACAGAAAGGAAGTTTTCAAATGAATTTGAAAAATATACTTATAAACTCACAATTCAATAAATTAGAAGCCGCTCAAAGGAAGGGAAATTTTGCTAAAATCTCCAAACAGTATTTCAAAATAGGAAAAACTTATAAAAAGATGGGAAATATAGAAAAAGCACTCTATTATTTGGAACGTTTTGATTCTTTGGTTGGTGGTGACGACAAACTCTATGGCAAGTTTATGAGAAAAGATGATAAAGCAATGGATTGGATTATTGATTTACAATATGAGCACCCTTCCATTACAGAGCATATCCGAAAAGAAGTAGAAGAAAAAGCCGCCACACTCAATATGCTCCAAAACGCCCAATGGAATTTACTCACATTAGCTAGATGCGCTGTACTATTCCGCAAATTTTCTAAGTTTCCTTCCTTTTATGTATTAGCACACTATGAAACTGTATTAAATATGCTAGTGAAGAGGATTTATGGTCATACGGAAGAAATTAATATAGATTTGCTCTCTTTTTTTGTGATACATTAGATGAAGTATTTGATTCATTTGATAGTGTAGACAATCGCAATAAGGTAGGCATAGAAGGCAGTGCAGACTTTACAGTTAGTGATTTAGATAGCGACGAGGGGACATTTCACCTGACCATGGTTTTAGATGACTTAAGAATGCTTGCTTTGGGTGAAAATATAGATGAGCTAAATAGTAATTTTGTAAAAAGTTATCCGGATGAACAAGCATTTACAGCACAAATGGCAACATATATGAAATTGTCACTACCTCAAATCTAAGAAAAAACTGGTAGAAACTAAGTTGTCTAGACTCTACTTATTTTCTATCAGTTTTTTACTATTTGTTCTTCTTACGCATCAAAATCCACATGATATACCTGCTCACCCACATGAATATCTACGTAGTGCAGATCAAACTCTTCGTCCATAATCTTCATACATCCATGATAAGACAATTCATCGCCCTTTTGGATTATGAAAACATATGTGCCATTTTCCTTATCCTCCACTTCTCCGCTGATATCACGGTAAAAATCACGCCCATCAATATCGCAAGGGCAACCTGTTGCCTTGATTTTTTCTTCGATTAACTGATATAATTCTTCCATTACTTATCATCCTCTTTCTTATTTTTCTCACTACTTAAAATATGCTAATTTTCTTCTAACATAGCTTTCAAAGTTTCTATATCCATTTTGCCCTCTATATACTCGTAATTACCGGCATCGTATGAATTACATTCTTCCGTAGTTACCTCCACACCCTCAATATAACTTGTATTATAAACGCCCATAGAATCCTGTTCATTTTCATCCGGTATACCATTTCCATTTGCATCATCAAAATTATAAGTTTCTATTTGTACAACAGTATCCATAGAATATTGTGGTCCCACTGTCATATAGGTAGTATAGGTAACCGCCCCTGCATAATCATTATTATAATTTCTTAAACTGTTTTTCCTTGGAGAATACTCATACCCTAAATTTCCCATTGCACCATATGGCCAACTATCCATTAAAGTATACAATTTTCCGTCATTATATGTATAAAGGCTCGTAAAATATCCACTGTCCCCTGCCACCAGTTCCGGTATTTCATCCTCATCAAAATAAATTAAATCATATTCTGTGTCGCTATTTTCCAGTTGACTTAATCGACTTCTGGCCTCGTACGCTTCCTGATAGCTGGCAAACTCTCCATTCTCTTTTCCGTCTGTTAAAAATTCACGAATTTGAGGAATTGCAATTTCTTCCACCTGACTCGTTACATTTGCTGAAAGCTCCTCCTGACACCAAAAATACCTGTCATAATCCTCTGCATCTGCTGCAAATCCATAATACACAGCCGCAAATGTGGTACCACCATATGTTTGAACCGTGATAATATCTGTATTATCATCATAATTCACATCAAAAAAAGACACTGCATCCAAACTAGAAAATCCCTCACCTTCCAGTTCCTCTGGAACATAAACCACAATATCATCCAAGACTTCTCCTGCCTGCATCAGTTGTATTTGAAACTCTGGATTTTCCTCAGAAGGAGCAAATGGAACAAAATAAACCCGCCCATCATATTCACTCAATTCAACTTCAAAAGTTTGTTCCGGAATACAGCTTTCACCGAACATTTCTTTCAGTTCGTCTATTGTTGGCTTTTGCATTGGTGTAAGAGTTGCTTCGACTTTTGCGTTGGCCTGGTTATCTGTTGCTATAGGTTTATCCTGCCCGCAGGCGGTAAAGATTCCTGCGGTAAGTAGGAGCGTTGTAATAGGTAGCTTTTTATATTTTTTCACATTCTTTTTTATAAAATCAACCCATAAATGAAACATTATAGAACCTAGCGGAACAATCACAAATACCATTAGAAACCAATACTCTTTTCTATTCACTAAAATACCTCTCTCTATAAAATAATGTCTGTAGACATCAAAAATTAATATATGCATAAGATACATCTCAAACGTATAGTTTCCTATCACACCGATAAATTTTAATATTACTTTTCCTAATCGGGTATTCTCAAGTATCTTGGCTGCCAATGATATTGGAAAAAATCTTTTTCTGCTTCATATCTACCTTTGCAACAGCACCATACTGCAACGCACATCGTGGTGTAGCATGTCCAAAATTCACATTATAAACAATCGGAAGTTTTGCATTATCTATCACTTTTATAAGAATATCTTTATATTCTTGATAATAAGCTTCGTCTTGTGGTTTTCCAACCAACACACCATTTACCGCATTGAATACCCCCTTTTCTTTCAGCAATACAACTTCACTTTCAAACAGTTCGGGAACTGGCTTTTCTTCGCATGTTTCTATAAACAGAATTTTTCCTCGCCACTCTTCCTTGTCTGGAAACAGACCATATCTTTCGCAAACTTCCTTTTCATCTTCATATCTGTTATTTGTCAATATATCATAAAGACTTTCCAAGCATCCGCCTAATAATTCGCCTTGAAAGATTTCACTTCCTTGTAAAAGTTCAAAGCCCCTCCCTTCTTTATGAACTTTTCTTTCTGTTCCGAATGCAGTTCTTGAAAAATCTTCTCTTTCTTCATACCAACTGTCACTAGATACAATTTCACCAGATTCATTGCCTTCCAAATATCCCTCAAATGCTCTTTTCGTATATGGCAACATCTCGTTTGCAATTTCTCCCAAGTCACAAATAAAATTTGGTCCATAATAGGTAGACAATCCCAGCTTATAAAACATTAAATGATTAACCGTAGTATCCGAAAATCCGGTAAATAATTTAGGCTGCTTCTCCACCGCTTTTATAAATTCCTCATCTTCCATCAAATAGGGCAAAAGTCTGTATGTATCATCTCCACCTATTGCACAAATAATTCCCGCAATAGAATCATCTAAAAATGCATCTTTTAAGTCTTTCGCTCTTGCCTCGGGATGAGCCTGCAAATATTCCATTCCTTTCAGAGCATTAGGCATAAATACCGGCTCCAGACCATATTCTTTTAATCTCTTTACACCAATTTCTATATTGTGACTGCAAAATTCTTCGCCTAACATTCCATTTGATAAGCTTACGATTGCTACCTTGTCATCTTTTCTTAATTTTCTTGGATATTGCATATCTATAATCCTCTCTTTTTAATATACGTTTCTTTTCCATTTTATATCTATACTATTTTCTCACTTTTCTTGAACTCTCCTACAAGGTTATTTAATGCAAAAAGACCTTATAGAGAATTGAGAGGCACCAAAAATCCTAACTTTTGAGGGCACCTCATCTCTCTATAAGGTCTGATTTTTTCTTATATTATTCGCTTTGTTTCAAACTACTTATCTTTGCCTTTGAACATTATTTCTTATTCGAACTCGGCAAGTTGTCACTTTAACTTAAACTATTTTGTTTAAGTTTTATTTAAAATCTGCCGTTATTTTACTTTATTTGCACACTTTATTTTGGCTTACTGATTTTCTGTTGCCAAAGTGTTGCCATGAGGATATTATAGCACAACCAGCAATTAAATCAATCAGCATTTCAGTAAAATAAAGGCACCGTAGAACTGAAATTTGGGCTTGCTTTGCCTAATTATAAATTATCTAAGAATGCTCCTATACAGTGATTAACAAAATCAGGATTATCAACATTAGAATTATGTGCTGCATTTGGAATCCATGTAATCTCTATGCCAGTTCTTTTTGACCATTCTTTATTATACTGTTTTACTTTTCCGGTATTATCCTTTTCTCCCACTAACAGTAGTAGCGGACAAAGTATCTGTAATTCCTTGTTATCATCTAAAAATCCTGCATAGCCAATTCCCATTAAATGACATAGTTCTGCTCTTTCATAATCACTAACCATTTCAAGCATATTATCTCGTCCTGCTTTGGTAACAGCATTTTGTTTTGCCATTGATACTTTAAGCATTTTTTCTGAAAATGGTTTACACATCCATTCAATTTGTTTTAACCACCAAATATCTGATTTAGAATAATAATTACCAAATGGTGTAGAATCAATTGACACAAATCCTATTACCATATCAGGATGCCTTAATATAAAAGACTGTGTTATATAACCGCCCATTGATTGTCCAATCAGCACAACTTCTTTTATTTGTAATGTATTTAATATTTGTAACATCACACCAACTGCATTCTCATATGAAAAGCATGAATACGGTCTTGATTTTCCATGTGCAGGTGCATCCCATACTATCACATTATATTCACCACTAAAAAATTCAATCTGTTTATCAAACATTGTATGATTTGCAGTTAATCCATGCAAAAGAAAAATCGTCCTTTTATCACAATCAATATCGGTGTGCCAATAATATATAGCCCCTTTTTCACATTCTAATATCGCTTGTTGCATATTCTTATACCTCACTATAAAATTCAAAGCTTATGTTACATTCAATCTCTTCGCAAGACTGAAATTTATCTTCCTGCCAATGATTTTCCAACAACATAAACTCCAACCAGCATTTCTGC
>CAYVCL010000038.1:0-27746 GCA_964450185.1 uncultured Lachnospiraceae bacterium
CCCACGGCGAAAGCTTTTTGGCACTTATGCAGAATCATTTTGAACCAGACGGATTATATATATTGGATGAACCGGAAGCGGCGCTGTCACCGCAAAGACAGTTGACACTGCTTATTGAAATGAATCGTCTGGCAAAGCAGGGCGCACAGTTTATTATTGCAAGCCATTCACCGATTTTATTGGGGCTTCCGGAGGCTGAAATATTATCTTTTGATGAGGATGGCGTACATCCGTGTTCCTATGAGGAAACTGAGAGTTATCAGGTGACAGAATTGTTTATTAACAACAGAGAATATTTTTTGGAACGATTGCTTTCAGAATAATTCATTGATTTTTTTCCTATTTACCGTTAATATAGACATAGATAAAAAGAAAGATAAAGAGGAAGTAGAAAATATGTCACAGGCAGTTGTTAGAATACGTAAAGGCGAAGGACGCACAATCAAAAAAGGTGGTGCGTGGATTTATGATAATGAAATCGAAAAAATCACCGGAGATTTTGAAAATGGAGATATTGTAACTGTGGAAGATTTTGACGGTTACGTGTTAGGAAAAGGTTACATTAACACAAATTCCACTATCACCGTGCGCATGATGTCCAGAAAAAAGGATGTAGAAATTAATGAAGCATTTATTAAAGAGCGAGTAAAAGAAGCTGTTAGGTACAGAGAAAAAACAGTAGATATGAGTAGTTGTCGTCTTATTTTTGGAGAAGCAGACTTTTTGCCGGGAATCGTAGTAGACAAGTTTTCCGATGTTTTGGTGGTACAGTCTTTGGCTTTGGGAATTGAGCGTTTTAAAGAAACCATTGTAGAGGCTTTAAAAGAAGAATTGGCTGCACTTGGCATGGAAATTCATGGCGTTTACGAGAGAAGTGATGCAAAAGTACGTTTAAAAGAAGGAATGGAGAGAGTAAAAGGCTTTATTGGTGAACCTTTTGAAACCAAAGTTCCTATCATTGAAAATGGCGTGAAATATATGGTTGATGTGGCAGAGGGACAGAAAACAGGATTTTTCCTGGACCAGAAATACAATCGACTGGCAATTCAGAGATTGTGTAAGGATGCCAAAGTTTTGGACTGTTTTACTCATACAGGTTCTTTTGCATTGAATGCCGGAATCGCAGGGGCAAAGGAAGTACTTGGCGTAGATGCTTCCGAATTGGGCGTGGCGCAGGCGCAGGAAAATGCAGCGTTAAACGGTTTATCCGACCGTGTAAAATTCCAGTGTGCTGACGTATTTGAACTGCTTCCACAGTTGGAGGAACAGGGTGAAAAATATGATGTGGTGATTTTAGACCCACCAGCTTTTACAAAGTCCAGAAATTCCGTGAAAAATGCCATCAAAGGGTATCGTGAAATTAACTTGCGTGGCATGAAATTAGTAAAAAATGGCGGATATCTGGCAACCTGTTCCTGCTCTCATTTCATGACACCGGAGTTATTTACCCAGACTATTGGGCAGGCAGCGAAAAATGTTCATAAGAGATTGCGCCAGGTAGAATACAGAACCCAATCCCCAGATCATCCGATTTTGTGGGCAGCGGACGAATCTTATTATTTGAAATTCTACATTTTTCAGGTGATGGAGGATAAGTAGAGGGCAACGGCAGCTTATCCGCACCAGCAAAAATCTATATTTTTCAAGAACTGAAAGATAAACAGACTGGAGGGACAGAATGAATTGCAAAGAAGTGGAACGGTTGATTCCTTTCTATTTGAATGGAGAATTGAGTGAGCGGGAAACGAGAGAATTTTTAGCTCATATGAAGTCCTGTGAAACTTGTTATGAAGAAATGGAAATAACATATATGGCATCCACTGGGCTGGAGCGTTTGGAAAGTGGTTCTTCCATTGATATAAATAAGGAAATGCACCGGATATTGCAGCATTCCGAAAAGAAATTGAAAAAAAGACAGATTATCACACGGGCAGGAATGGTAATTAACACCATTGCCATGATTGCGGTAGTGATAGCACTGTTATTTCAAATAGATTTGTGGCTGAACGGAAGTTTGCCGGAGGCATCTTTTTTCAGAATTATCTTTGGACAGGGAAAATAGGAGAAAGTTATGAAAAAAATAGTATTGATTGACGGACATAGTATTTTAAATAGAGCGTTTTATGGATTGCCGGTATTGAGCAATTCCAAGGGAGTGCCTACCAATGCCATTTACGGCTTTTTAAATATTATGTTTAAAATATTGGAGGAAGAAAAACCGGAATATTTAACGGTAGCATTTGATGTGCATGCACCTACGTTTCGCCATAAAATGTATGCAGAATACAAAGGCACACGTAAACCAATGCCGGAAGAATTGAGAACGCAGGTGCCATTGATTAAAGAGATGCTTCAGGCAATGGGCGTTCGTATTGTAGAACAGGCAGGCTATGAAGCGGATGATATTTTGGGAACGATTGCAAAATCCGCTGAACGCCAGGGAATGCAGGCGGTTATTGTTTCCGGTGACAGAGATTTATTGCAGCTTGCGTCCAAAGAAATAAAAATCCGAATTCCGAAAACAAAGAAAACAGGAACGGAAATTGAAGATTATACGGAAGAAGAAGTAAAAGAAACTTATGGAGTGACACCAACAGAGTTTATCGATGTGAAAGCGTTGATGGGAGATACTTCTGACAATGTTCCGGGGGTTCCGGGTATTGGTGAAAAAACAGCCACTTCCATTATTGCTTCTTTTGGAAGTATAGAAAATGCCTATGAGCATGTAGAAGAAATTAAGCCAAACAGGGCAAAAGAAAATTTAAAAGAATTTTACGAACAGGCAAAGTTCAGCAAAGAACTGGTGACAATCTGCACAGAAGCAGAAATTCCATATGAAATCGACAGTGCGGAATTATCTGATTTATATACAGAACAGGCGTATGTGTTGTGCAAAGAATATGAGTTTAAAAACTTTTATTCCCGATTTGAAGGGAAAGGTCAGGAAACAGTGGCGGAAAGCTGGAAAATTCAAAAAATAGAAGATTTTTCTGAGGCAGAAAATATTTTTGCCAATTTGTTAGGAAACGTATTTGCATTTCAATATGTGATGGCAAAGGAAGAAGTGAAGGCACTGGCATTTACGGATAATGGCGAAACGGTTTATTATATAGAAAAACAGGGCTTCTTTTTGGAAGATTATTTAGCATCCAAGGTATTTGAGGCAATTCAAAGGGCAGAAAAATCAGTTACCTTTGATTTGAAGGCTCAGTTATCCTACCTTGGAGATTATAGGGAAATTCAGGAAAAACTTCACGATATCACCATTGCAGCCTACTTATTAAACCCATTAAAGAGCGAATACGCATACGACGAAATTGCAAAAGATTATTTGGGACAGATGCTGCCGTCAGTGGAAGATTTATTTGGAAAAGTGAAACTGGAAAAGGCAGTGCTTTCAGAGGACGAAGGTGTTGTCAAATATTATGCCAATATGGCAGGCTGTGCTTTCTTTGCACTGGAAAAGATGATAGAAAATCTGAAACAGGAAGAAATGTATCATTTGTATGAAGATGTAGAGATGCCTTTGGTATTTACTTTATATGAGATGGAACAGACCGGCGTTAAGGTAGAAGCAGAAGAATTAAAGAAGTATGGCGAAGAACTGAAAATAAAGATTAAAGAAATGGAACAGGAAATTTACCAGGAAGCTGGCGAAGAATTTAATATTAATTCTCCGAAGCAGTTGGGAGAAGTCTTGTTTGAGCATATGAAGCTTCCAAATGGAAAGAAAACCAAGACCGGGTATTCTACAGCAGCGGATGTATTGGAAAAGCTGGCAAAGGATTATCCTATTGTGTCTAAAATTTTAGAATACAGACAGTATACAAAATTAAATTCAACCTATGCAGAAGGTTTGGTAAGCTGTATCAAGGGAGATGGCAGAATCCATTCCAAATTTAATCAGACCATAACAGCTACCGGACGTATCAGCAGTACAGAGCCAAACTTACAGAATATTCCGATTCGTATGGAACTGGGACGACTGATTCGTAAAGTATTTGTGCCAAAAGAAGATTATGTGTTGATTGACGCGGATTATTCCCAGATAGAGCTTCGTGTGCTTGCCCATATGTCAGAAGACGAACGATTGATTCAGGCATATAAGACAAACGAAGACATTCATAAAATTACGGCATCCCAGGTATTTCATATTCCATTTGAAGAAGTGACTGCCCTGCAGCGAAGAAATGCAAAAGCAGTAAACTTTGGAATTGTATATGGAATCAGCTCCTTTGGGTTAAGTGAAGATTTAAGTATTTCCAGAAAAGAGGCAGCGGAGTATATAGAGAAATATTTTGCCACCTATCCGGGCGTAAAAATGTTTTTGGACAACCTTGTGACAAAGGCGAAAGAATGTGGTTACGTAACTACCATGTTTGGCAGAAAACGTCCTATTCCGGAATTGAAATCTTCGAATTTCATGCAGCGTTCTTTTGGGGAGAGAGTTGCCATGAATTCACCAATTCAGGGAACTGCGGCAGATATTATTAAAATTGCCATGATTCGTGTACAGCAACGTCTGAGAGAGGAAAATCTTCGCTCAAAACTTATTTTACAGGTACACGATGAACTTTTGATTGAAACCCATAAAGAAGAAGTAGAACAGGTAAAAGCAATTTTAGCAGAAGAAATGCATACAGCAGCAACGTTGAGTGTACCATTGGATATAGATATGAATACCGGTGCAAACTGGTACGAAGCACATTAAAGAGGAATTGTATGAAGATTATAGGAATTACAGGAGGCGTTGGTGCCGGAAAAACACATATTCTTTCCTTTATAGAAGAAAAATATAAGGCAAGAATTATAAAAACCGACGAGGCGGCAGAATTTGTGCGTACTCCGGGGCATGAAGGCTATGAAAGAATTGTAGAATTTTTAGGAACGGAAATTCTGAATGAAGATAAAACGATCAATAAAAACAAAATGGCAGAAATTATTTTTGCAGACAAAGAAAAACTGGAAAAAATAAATGAAATTATGCATCCGGCGGTAAACAGGTATGTGGCGGAAGAAATAGAAAAAGAAAAGGAAAAACAGGAAAAAGATTACTTTTTTATTGAGTCCGCATTGCTGATTGAAAATCATTATGATGAAATTTGTGACCAATTATGGTATATTGATACAAGAGAGGAAGTGCGTCGGGAACGTTTGAAGCAAAACCGAGGCTATTCTGATGAAAAGATATCAGATATTATGAGCCGACAGTTGTCTGCCGAAGAATTTAAAAAGCATTGTCATGTGATTTTAGATAACAATGGAAAGAAAGAGGACGTTTATCGGCAAATAGAACGTAATATGGGAGGAATTTAGGTGGAGGAACAGAAAAAATACGCCGGACAGCTTGTTTTTGGTTTGGATATTGGAACCAGAAGCATTGTTGGAACCGTTGGATATAAAGTGGCAGAACGATTTGAAGTTGTGGCGCAGTATGTGAAAGAACATGAAACAAGAGCCATGATGGATGGACAGATTCATGATATCAATGCGGTAGGCAAAACAATTATGGAAGTGAAAGAAGCGCTGGAAAAGCAGGTGGGACGCAAACTGGAAGAAGTTTGTATTGCGGCTGCCGGTCGTGTGCTTCGTACGCTGACAATTCACGGAGAACAGGAATTTGAAGAGGAAATAGAAGTTGATTCTGAGCATATCTATTCCTTGGATTCCTTATGTGTGGAAAAAGCGCATGGTGAAATTGCAGATTTAAAAGAAAACGGCATGAAATTTTACTGCGTAGGATATACCGTAATCAAGTATTATCTGAATGATTATCCGATTAGTACGCTGGAAAATCATAAAGCAAAGAAAATAGGTGCAGATATGCTGGTTACCTTCTTGCCGGAAGATGTAGTAGACGGACTTTATAAAGCAGTGGGGATAGCCGGACTGGAAGTGGCAACCTTAACTTTGGAACCGATTGCTGCGATTAACGTGGCAATTCCACAGATGTATCGTATGTTAAACATTGCACTGGTGGATGTGGGCGCCGGAACCTCGGATATTTGTATTACAAAAGAGGGAAGCATTATAGCCTATGGTATGATTCCTTATGCCGGTGATGAAGTGACGGAAACAATCGCCAGAGAATATCTGTTGGATTTTAAAAGTGCAGATGCGTTAAAAATAGCATCCGGCTCTAAAAAGAAAACAGTCAGCTATAAAGATATTATGGGAATCAGCCATTCCATAGCGCCAAAGGATGTAGTAGAAACTGTGGCGCCTGTGGTGGAAGATATTGCTCAAAAAGTGGCAGAAAAAATAATAGAGTTAAACGGCGGAAAGTCTGTAAGTGCAGTATTTATTGTGGGTGGTGGTGGAAAAATCACCGGTTTTGCAGAAAATCTGGCAGACAAGCTTGGTATTGTCAGAGAACGTGTGGCACTTCGTGGCGAAGAAGTCATGAATGACATTTACTTCTGGCAAAGCGATATTAAGAAAGATCCATTATTGGTTACACCGATTGGTATATGTTTGAATTTCTACGATCAGAAAAATAATTTTATTTTCGTAAATTTCAACGGTCAGAGAATTAAGCTGTATGATAACAGCCATTTGACTATTGTAGACGCTGCAATGCAGGCAGGATTTAAAAACGATGCACTGTTCCCAAGAAGAGGAAAAGAAATTACCTTTACAGTGAACGGAAAACAGCGTATTATAAGAGGAGCTTTAGGTGAACCGGCTGTGATTACACTGGATGGTGAACCGGCAAGCATCAACGCACCGATTGAAGCCAATATGAAAATTGTGATTAAGGAGTCTACGGCAGGTGCACCGGCAGAATTTATGGTGGAACAGTTGCCGGAATACAGCAGCACCATTACATTTTTAGTAAATGGTAAAAAAGTGGAATGTCCAAAATTCGTTCAGGCAAATGGCGAAATGGTTTCCGGGTATTACAGTATTCAGGATGGAGATGACATCCAGATGTTAAAGTATTACACGGTAAGCCAGATTTTAGAATTTATGGATGTGTTGCTGGATTATAATGTAGACATCTATGTGAATAACCAGTTGGCATATCGTGATACGGTTGTATATGAAAACTTCTCCCTTGACTGGGAAATGGAAAAAGCAACGGTGGAAGATAAGATTGAAGCTGCGATGGAAACACAAAATGTGGCAGCAAAATCAGCAGAAGATGTAAAACGGATTATGGCAGATGCCATAGAGCCTTCTAATGGGGATGTTTCCGGCTCTTTGACAGAAGAAACAGGAGCAGAACCAGAAGAATTTTATCCGGATGAACAGACAATTCATGATATTCATGTAACAGTAAATGGAAAACTATTTACATTAGCAGGGAAAAAGAAGTATACTTTTATTGATGCCTTTGACGCCTTTGGCTTTGATGTGGCTGGCGGTATGGGAAAAGAACTGGTGCTGTTAAATAACGGACTAGCCACACAGTTTGTTTCCAGAATCAAAGACGGTGACACGATAGAAATTTATTGGAAGTAGGAAAGAACATGAATTTATGCAGTATATGCAGCGGCAGTAGCGGCAACTGTATTTATGTGGGCGATACCAGCACACATATTATGGTAGACGCCGGTGTCAGCGGCAAGAAAATGGAAAGTGGCATGAATGAAATTGATTTGTCACTGAGAGATATGAATGGCATTTTGATTACCCATGAACATTCAGACCATGTAAAAGGTCTGGGGGTAGTGGCAAGAAAATATGGAATTCCTATTTATGCTACTGCCGGAACCATTGAGGCAATTCAGGGAATGAAACAGTTGGGACAGATTCCAGAAGAACTGTTTCATGAAATCAAGGCAAATAGGGATTTTAAGATTAATGATATTTTAGTCAGACCCTTTGAAATATCCCATGATGCAGCGGAACCGGTAGGCTATCGCTTTGAAAAAGGTGATAAATCCATAGGAATTGCTACCGATTTAGGAGAATATAATGATTATACTATAGACAAACTGCAGGGATTAGATGTATTATTGTTAGAGGCAAACCATGATGTACATATGTTGCAGGTAGGAGCCTACCCTTATTACTTAAAGCAGCGAATACTTGGAAAAAGAGGACATTTGTCCAATGAAACTTCCGGACAGCTTTTAAGTAGAATTTTACATGATGGGTTGAAAGCAGTGCTGTTAGGTCATTTAAGCAAAGAAAACAATTATGAAGAACTTGCTTACGAAACAGTACGCTTAGAAATTACAATGGCAGACAATGCATATAAACCGGATGATTTTCCAATTTATGTGGCTGCCCGTGATAAAAATTCCATGCTGGTAACAGCATAAAGTAACTTAGTTAAAAATAATTTCTATGATAAATTATAGATACAAAATGGAGGATAACATGAAGAAAACAATTATTACAGTAATCGGAAAAGACACAGTAGGAATTATCGCAAAGGTATGTACATATCTTGCAGATACAAACATCAACATTCTTGACATTTCACAGACTATTGTTCAGGATTATTTTAACATGATGATGATTGTAGATATGAACAATGCAACAAAGACTTTTGGTGATGTTCAGGCAGAGTTAGATAAGTTAGGAGAAGAAATCGGTGTGGCAATCAAGTGCCAGCATGAAGATATTTTCAATAAAATGCACCGTATCTAAGAATCAAAATAATTGCGAAATGTAAAAGAAAGGTAGAAGAACTTATGATTAATATGTTTGAGGTTAACGAAACCAACAAAATGATTGAACAGGAGAACTTGGACGTAAGAACCATTACTCTTGGTATCAGTCTGTTGGATTGTGCCGATTCTGATTTAAAAGAAGTGAATAGAAAGATTTATGAAAAAATCACAACCCTTGCAAAAGATTTAGTTGCAACCGGTGAAAAGATTGAACATAAATATGGAATTCCGATTGTAAATAAGAGAATTTCTGTAACTCCTATCGCTATTGTAGGTAGTGCAGCATGTAAATGTCCGGAAGATTATGTTACAATCGCAGAAACTTTGGATAAAGCAGCAAAAGAAGTGGGCGTAAACTTTATTGGTGGTTATTCTGCATTAGTTTCTAAGGGAATGACTACTTATGATGAATATTTAATTCGTTCCATTCCAATGGCTTTAGCAAAAACAGAAAGAGTATGTAGTTCTATTAATCTTGGTTCCACAAAGACAGGTCTTAACATGGACGCTGTAAGATTAATGGGTGAAATCGTAAAAGAAACTGCAGAATGTACAAAAGATACCGATTCTTCAGGTTGTGCAAAATTAGTAGTGTTCTGTAACGCACCGGATGACAATCCATTTATGGCAGGTGCATTCCATGGTGTTACAGAAGCAGACGCAATTATCAACGTAGGTGTATCAGGACCAGGTGTTGTTAAGACAGCATTGGAAAAAGTTCGTGGAGAAAGCTTTGAAGTACTTTGCGAAACAATTAAAAAGACAGCATTTAAGATTACTCGTGTAGGACAGTTGGTTGCACAGGAAGCTTCTAAGGCACTGGGAATTCCTTTTGGTATCATCGACCTTTCCTTAGCACCAACACCAGCAGTAGGTGACAGTGTTGCAGATATTTTAAAAGAAATCGGTTTAGAACATCCGGGTGCACCGGGAACAACAGCAGCGTTAGCATTGTTAAATGACCAGGTGAAAAAAGGTGGCGTTATGGCATCTTCTTACGTTGGTGGTTTAAGTGGTGCATTTATTCCGGTTAGTGAAGATCAGGGTATGATTGACGCAGTAGTTGCAGGCGCGCTTACTATCGAAAAATTAGAAGCAATGACTTGTGTATGCTCTGTAGGTCTTGACATGATTGCAATTCCGGGAGCTACATCAGCAGCTACCATTTCCGGTATGATTGCGGATGAAATGGCGATTGGTATGATTAACCAGAAAACAACTGCAGTTCGTGTGATTCCAGTTATTGGAAAAGATGTAGGAGAAACAGTAGAATTTGGTGGATTACTTGGATATGCACCGGTTATGCCTGTAAATAAATTCTCTTGTGAAGCATTTGTGGGTAGAGAAGGAAGAATTCCGGCACCAATTCACAGCTTTAAGAACTAAAGAAAATAATTCGCCCTTTCAAAGGACGAATTATAAGATGATAAGAGGTTTGGTATACTCATTGTATGCCGAACCTTTTTTATTTGGTCGGTTATGATAAATTTCGGAAGCCTTTAAATCCTGATGTAACATTGCCTGACCTATAGGGGGCAGGAGCAAAGAGGCTTTGGAAAGTTTTGTAATCAATGGAATACTGCTGTGCTCCTTTAAAGCTTTTAAGAGAGGAGCAGCCTCTCTGCGAAATCCCAAAGCTCTGGCATAAAAACAGATACCCTCAGAAAGATAAGTGTTCATATGTTCCTTTTGAATATCTAATAAAATATGACAAAGGCTGCGGGTGATTCTTGTATGGGTATAAGCTTTTGTTTTAAGCAGGTTGGCAAAAGCAGTGTAATCGGTATACTCAGGGAGCATTTTCACAATGCGGTCTGCCAAATCGGAATCTACGTCCAGATAATCTGTCAAATGTTCTTTCTTCATAAGCAATGCATAGGAAAGAAAAGCAGAGAAATCATTGGCACAAAACGCTCCATTGCCAGAGAGAGCGGTGGCAAGCACCTGAGCAGCCTGTGTAGGAATCTGCTGTTGTAATAGGAGATTTGCGTCAGGAGCTTCCAGTATGGCTTTTCGTAAAGCAGTGGCAGAACTAAATTCAGAAGAAATATTGTCTGCATGATAATCAGCACCCACACGCTGTATGGTGACAGGGGTGATGGGACTGTTTTGACCTTTTAGTGCTTTTAGATATTCTAAAGCAAGAATATTGTTTGGTGCTGCTAAGAGGCTTTCTATTGCAGATACATCCTCTTTCCACGTATCAGAAAGAGCAGAGAGCCGTGCGGCAGGATAAGATTTTCCAGACTGCAAATATGCCTTTAAAGCGGTCTGATATTCCAAAGGTTCTTCCAAAAGAAAATCAGCAATATCAGAAAGTAGAGAGATGTCACCACATTCGCTGCCGAAGCAAAGATAATCCACACAGCCTAGTTTAGTCAATAAAGAAACCGCTCCTAAGGCAAAAAACTCTGCACTGGCTGTGGCATAAATACAAGGCAGTTCTAAAACAAGATCCGCTCCTTCTGCCAATGCCATATGTGCTCTTGTGAATTTATCCGTGATGGCAGGAACGCCACGCTGTACGAAATCACCACTCATCACTACGATTACCCGGTCGGCTCCGGTCAATTCCTTGGCTTTATTCAAATGGTATAAATGCCCCTTGTGAAAAGGGTTGTACTCTGTAATTAATCCGACTGTTTTCATAGAAATCTCCCTACCTATGTTTGGTAATATTCATGTTAGCATAGCTTTTTGAAATCTTCAAGGCGTTGTGCTCATGGTATGTAATATAAGTGCATTTTATGCAAGCGCAATGCACTTGTATTACATACTATGGCTGAACTGTCCCTTTGAAATTGATAAAACTTTGACATTCATGTTAAAAAAATATCGAGCTGTTTTTTATTCAGTACATGTCTTGTATACAAAAGCCATTTATTGTACAATGTATACAATCTGAAAAAACTACGGGAAATAACCCCGATTTAAAAGAGGTTTGGAGAAAATAATATAGGTGCATAGCAAAAATGAAAGGAGCATAACAATGGCATTTATAGATGTGATTAAAGACAGAGCAAGACAGGATAAAAAGACAATCGTACTTCCGGAAACGAAAGATAAGAGAACTTTGATTGCAGCAGCAAAGGTAATGAAAGAAGGGGTTGCCGACATTATTATGGTCGGTGTGAAAGAGAAGATTTTAGATGGTGCTAACTGGTTAGACGTTGATTTAAGTGGGGTACAAATCGTCGAGCCACACAATACACCAAAGTTAGATGAATATGTAGAACTTTTATATGAAACAAGAAAGAACAAAGGAATGACAAAAGAAAAGGCAAGAGAAATTCTTTTGAATGACTGGCTGACTTTTGGAGTTATTATGGTGAAGGCAAAGGATGCAGACGGAATGGTAGCCGGAGCATGTCATGCAACTGCCGATGTATTAAGACCATCTTTACAGATTTTAAAGACAGCACCGGGAACAAAACTGGTATCCGGTTTCTTTATCTTAGATGTACCGAATTGTGAATATGGAGAAAACGGAACATTCTTGTTTGCAGATTGCGGTTTGAATCAGGATCCAACCGCAGAAGAAATGGCAGCGATTGCAGACAGCAGTGCAAAGAGCTTCCGTAATTTGGTAGGTGCAAAACCGGTGATTGCAATGCTTTCTCATTCCACAAAAGGAAGTGCAAAACATCCATTGGTAGATAAAGTAGTAGAAGCAACAAGAATTGCAAAAGAACAGTATCCTCATTTGACATTAGACGGAGAACTTCAGACAGATGCAGCTTTAGTGCCATCTATTGGCGCATCTAAGGCGCCGGGCAGCGAAGTTGCCGGTCATGCAAATGTGCTATTGTTCCCAAATCTGGATTGTGGTAATATCGGTTATAAGCTGGTACAGCGTCTGGCAAAGGCAGAAGCATACGGACCAATGTTACAGGGAATCGCAAGACCGGTAAACGATTTATCCAGAGGATGCTCTGCAGAAGATATCGTAGGTGTTATTGCGTTGACAGCAGTACAGGCACAGTTAGTGTAGACTAATCAAATAATACATAAAAAATTTGATTTATTTGTTGACAAATAAGAAAGACATGGTTATAATTGTTTAGGTGTGAATAGGAGACTATTATGCAAATACATTTATCAGAAATATTGTCCAGAGAGGGCAAAAGCATTGAAAAAGAAATAGAGTTCCAGCAGGAAAGCTTTGAAGTGTCAGGACAGGCTTACAAAATTGTAAAGCATGAACCTGTAAAGCTTACGATTTCCAACCAAGGAAATCAGGAGCTGTTGATTTCAGCCAAGATGGATTTGGCAGTTGCCATTCCATGTAGCAGATGCCTTAAGGACGTAATTACTGAATTCTGTTTGGATTTTTCCAGAGAAGTGGATATGAAACTTTCTCAGGAAGAAAGAGCTGAACAGATGGATGAAAACAATTATATAGCAGGATACGAGCTGAATGTGGATGCATTAATTGCAGACGAAATGGTTCTTCAGTGGCCGATGAAGGTTCTCTGTAAAGAGGATTGTAAAGGCATTTGTTCCGTTTGTGGATGTAATTTAAACGAACAGGAATGTGAATGCGATAGAACAGTTTTGGACCCACGTATGGCAGCTTTCCTCGATATATTTGATCAATTTAAGGAGGTGTAACATATGTCAATCTGTCCAAAGAATAAATCTTCTAAAGCAAGAAGAGATAAAAGAAGAGCAAACTGGAAAATGTCTGCTCCAACTTTAGTAAAGTGCAGCAAGTGTGGAAAATTAATGATGCCTCACAGAGTATGTAAAGCTTGTGGCTCATACAATAAGAAAGAAATCATTTCAGTTGACTAATTTCAGCTGATGAGGGAGCACCTTTCGTGGGTGCTCTTTTTATTTGTGCGGTGGCGGAAGGTACGCTCCCAACAGTCACAAGCATCGCCCGGAAAGGCAGAGGCATGTTTATGCCTTTCCGGGCGATGCTTGTGACTGTCGGGAGCTGTATCTTGGCAAACAGCCCAAAGGAGAAAGATCATCCACGAAGCGGTTTTAGGGAATTGTGCTTTGGCAGGGTAGGAGCAATACGGCAGAACTGTGCTACAAATCCGTTTGTGAGGCATATTCAAGGAGAGTGTGTGGCTTTTCACGAACAGCTCATAGATGGGACGGATACTTCGTTGGAAGACAATCAAAGAGGCGTTCTTAACGGATGTGAAATCCACTGTCTACGAAGACTGGGCGCGACGGCTCTCCGGAGCGTCCTTAGTCGTAGTTGACAGTTAGTTCACATCCGTGTTGCCTCTGTCTTCCAACGAAGTATCCGTCCCATCTATGAGCGTACTGTAACCACATCCCTCCCTGAACCATCCCGAACAAAAAAAGTAAAATTAAATATTGATTTATACATACATATATAGTATATTTCATATAGGCACAACGAAGCAAAGTTGTGTAAAGCACAGATGAGTGCTAAGGAGGAAAAGAATGCAGGAAACAGTAAAAGTAGCCGTGGATGCTATGGGCGGCGACAATGCACCGGGAGAGATTGTAAAAGGAGCTGTTGAGGCGGCAAATGAAAGACCTGAAATTAAGATATTTCTGGTGGGGAAAGAAGAAAAGGTGAAAGCGGAACTTGCAAAGTATACGTACAAGAGCGAGCAGATTGAGGTTGTAAATGCTGAGGAAGTAATTGAAACCGCAGAACCTCCTGTTATGGCGATTCGCAAAAAGAAGGATTCTTCCATCGTAGTAGCAATGAATCTGGTAAAAAATAAAGAAGCGGATGCGTTTGTTTCAGCAGGAAGCTCCGGAGCCATTCTTGTGGGCGGACAATTACTTGTGGGAAGAATCAAAGGTGTGGAACGACCACCGATGGCACCGTTAATTCCAACCACAAAGGGCGTTTCCTTACTACTTGATGCAGGCGGAAATGTAGATGCAAGAGCATCTCATTTAGTACAGTTTGCTAAAATGGGTTCCATTTATATGGAAAATGTTATTGGTATAAAAAATCCAAGAGTTGCCATAGTTAATATTGGAGCAGAAGAAGAAAAAGGAAACATGCTGGTAAAAGAAACCTATCCATTGTTAAAGAACTGTCCGGATATTAATTTTATTGGAAGTATAGAAGCAAGAGAGATACCAAACGGTCAGGCAGACGTTATCGTATGTGAAGCCTTTGTAGGTAATGTAATCTTGAAGTTATACGAAGGTGTAGGGACAACATTGATTAGCAAGGTGAAAGAAGGAATGATGAGTACACTGCGCTCTAAAATCGGTGCATTGCTCATAAAACCGGCATTAAAAGAAACTTTAAAAGATTTTGATGTAAATAAGTATGGTGGAGCACCATTATTAGGATTGAATGGACTTGTGGTAAAGACCCATGGAAGTTCAAAAGCCAATGAGGTAAAAAATTCAATTATTCAGTGCATAGCTTTTAAAGAGCAGAAAATTAATGAAAAAATTGTGCAGAATATTGCATTAAAAGATGAATAGGAAAGGAAGAATGAATATGGAATTTGAAGCTTTACAGAAAATTATTGCAGAGGTATTAAATGTTGATCCAGATGAAATAACAATGAACACAACATTTGTGGATGATTTAGGAGCTGACTCTTTAGATATTTTCCAGATTATTATGGGAATCGAAGAAGAATTCGATATTGAAATTCCAAACGAAGAAGCAGAAAAAATTATTTCTGTAGGAGATGCGGTAGAACAGATTAAAAGTTCTTTAAATTAATCGCCAGAGGCCCTGTGAAAACAGGGCTTTTAAAATAGCAGAAAAAGGGAAGTGTTAGAAATGAATACAGAAAAATTACGGGAACTGGAGGAAAAGATAGGTTATCAGTTTCAGGATATTAAATTATTGAAAAATGCTTTAACCCATAGTTCCTACGCAAATGAGCATAGAATGCCGAGATTTGAAAATAACGAAAGACTGGAATTTTTAGGTGATGCGGTACTTGAACTGGTATCCAGCGAATTTTTATTTCACAATAAGAAGAAAATGGTGGAAGGTGAAATGACAAAAATGCGTGCAAGTATTGTATGTGAACCAACACTTGCATTTTGTACCAGAGAAATTAATCTTGGAAGTTATTTACTTTTAGGCAAGGGAGAAGAACTGACCGGAGGAAGACAGAGAGATTCTGTAGTGTCAGATGCCATGGAAGCATTGATTGGCGCAATTTATTTAGATGGTGGCTTTGCTAGCGCAAAAGAGTTTATTGAACGCTTTATTTTATCGGATTTAGAACACAAACAGCTCTTTTTTGATAGCAAGACTATCCTACAGGAAATGGTACAAAGTAAAGAAGGCGGGGAGCTTACCTATGAGCTGATTGGAGAAGAAGGTCCCGACCATGACAAACGTTTTGTAGTACAAGTAATGATAGGAAAGGAACCGGCAGGCAGCGGAACAGGCAGAACCAAAAAAGCGGCGGAACAGGAAGCGGCATATGCTGCCATTAAAAAGCTGAAAAAATTGGTGTAGAAGAATATGTATTTAAAAGCAATAGAAGTGCATGGATTTAAGTCCTTTGCAAATAAAATCGTGTTTGATTTCCATAATGGAATTACAGGGATTGTAGGGCCAAATGGAAGTGGAAAAAGTAATGTAGCCGATGCGGTGCGCTGGGTATTGGGTGAGCAAAGTGCAAAACAGCTCCGTGGTGCCAGCATGCAGGACGTTATCTTTGCAGGAACAGAAAACAGAAAACCTTTAGGATATGCCTATGTGGCAATCACTCTGGACAATGCGGACCATAAACTTCCGGTAGAATTTGAGGAAGTAACTGTGGCAAGACGTGTGTATCGTTCCGGAGAAAGTGAATATTCCATCAATGGAAAAGCCTGTAGATTGAAAGATGTGCAGGAACTGTTTTACGATACCGGTATTGGTAAAGAAGGATATTCCATTATCGGTCAGGGACAGATTGACCGAATTTTAAGTGGAAAGCCGGAAGAAAGACGAGAGCTTTTTGATGAAGCGGCAGGTATTGTAAAATTTAAAAGAAGAAAGCTTACAGCCCAAAAGAAGTTGGAAGACGAAAAGAAGAACCTTACCCGTGTAAATGACATTTTGTCAGAATTAGAAAAGCAGGTAGGGCCTTTAGAGCGTCAGTCTGCAAAGGCAAGAGAATATTTAAAATTAAAAGAAGAATTAAAGACGTATGACGTAAATATGTTTTTGCTGGAAACACAGCGTTTAAGAGAAGAATTAAACACGGTAAACGAAAAGATTACCATTGCAGAAAATGATTTGCAGGAAACCAGAGAAAACTTCGAGAAAGCAAAAACAGATTACGAAAAGACCGGATTAGAAATTGAAGATGCCAATGAAAAAATTGATGAAGCAAAAGAATTGCTGAATCAGGCGGTGTTGCTTCGTGGAAAAATCGAAGGTCAGATTAACGTGTTGAGAGAACAGATTAATTCTGCCAAAATGAACGATGAACACATGAAAAGCAGAAAAGCTGCAGTGGAAAAAGAAAAGGAAGAAAAACTGCAGGCATTAGAGGAAATTAAGGGGCAGAAGGAGCAGATGTTAACTGCCCTGAAAGAAGCCCAGGGTGGCAAAAATGAAGAATCTGACCGTTTGAGCAAATTGCAGGGTGAGATTGCAGAGCTGAACCGCACTATAGAAAACGGTAAAAATGAGATTATTCAGTCCTTAAACGAAAAGGCTGCCACTAAAACAAAGATGTCACGTTATGACACTATGTTAGAGCAGATTCAGATTCGTAAAGCAGAATTGAGTAAACGCTTGTTACAGGCGAAAAGTGAAGACGAAGAACAGGAAGAAGTCATTCAGAATTTTAAGGCCGAATTAGAGCAGATTAAAGGCACTATCGAGGGCTTAAAAAAGGAAGGCAGAGAAAAAGAAGCACGTTTCAATGAAATTCAGTCTGTGCTTCGTACCAAGAACGAGGAAGTAAATCAGGCAAATATTACATTCCATAAAGAAAAATCCAGATTAGATTCTTTGAAAAACATTACAGAGCGATATGATGGCTACGGAAACAGCATCAAAAAAGTAATGGAGAAAAAAGAAACTGAAAAGGGAATTCATGGTGTCGTTGCAGACTTAATCAAGGTGGATAAAAAATATGAGGTTGCCGTAGAAACCGCATTGGGCGGCAGTATCCAGAATATTGTTACTGACAATGAACAGACTGCAAAGCATATGATTCAGTATTTGAAAGAAAACCGTTTTGGACGAGCAACCTTCCTGCCATTAACCAGCATCGGTCAGGGCGAAGCATTCAAACGAAAAGAAGTGCTGTCAGAAAAAGGTGTTATCGGTCTGGCAGATTCCTTGGTGCAGGCAGAAAAAGAGTATCAGGGCTTAACCAGATACTTATTAGGCAGAGTTGTAGTTGTGGATGAAATCGACCATGCCATTGCACTGGCGAAGAAGTATTCTCACACGCTTCGTATTGTAACGCTGGAGGGAGAATCTCTAAATCCGGGCGGTTCCATGTCTGGTGGTGCCTTTAAGAATTCCGGCAACCTTCTTGGAAGACGCCGTGAGATGGATGAATTGGAAAAGAGTGTAAAAGAGTGGGAAGAAAAAGCAGCAACGCTTAACAGTGAAATCGAGCAGTTAAAGAAAGAAAGAGAAGAAATCCGCACGGTAGTAGATGAGTTAAAGGGACAGCTTCAGGAACAGTTTATTTTAGAAAATACAGCAAAAATTAAAGTAAATGAGGCAGAGGCAAGAAAAGAAGCTAACGAAAGCGGCAGAGCAGACCTTAAGAGCGAGGCGGCGGAAATTGAAAACCAGATATCCGAAATTCGCCTGAACAAAGAAGGAATTGAAGCTTCCTTAAAAGAGGCAGAACTTCATGAAGGCGAAATAGAAGAACAGATTAAAGCAGCCCAGGAAAAATTAGAAGAAAAGACAAAAGCAGAGCAGGGCTTAAGTGAAAAATTAAGAGATGCAGAAATGTCCTTATCATCCATGCTTCAGAAAGAAGAATTTATCCGACAGAATGAAGAACGAATTCGCGCAGAATTAAAGAACTGCGAAGAAGAATTAAAACAGCTTTTAGTGGACGGAGAACAGGCACTTTCTGATGTGGAATATAAAGAAAACCAGATTAAGGATTTAAGTGATTCCATTCAGCAGTCCGAAGAAGAAGCAAAAAAACAGGAAGCAAATATTCAGGAAATGACAGAGCAGAGAGAAAAATTAAACGAAGCTCAGAAGACCTTCTTTGGAACCAGAGAAGAATTGTCTAACCGAATGAATTTCCTTGACAAAGAAACGTATCGTTTGAATAGTCAGAAAGAGAAAATCGAGGATGCATCCGAAGACCAGAGTAATTATATGTGGGAGGAATACGAACTTACATACAATGCGGCATTAGAGCTGAAAGCGGAAGGTTTGGAAGACTTAAATGAAATTAAGCGTCACGTACTGACTTTAAAGGCAGATATCAGAAAGCTTGGCGATGTCAATGTCAATGCCATCGAAGAATACAAAGAAGTCAGCGAGCGTTATGAATTTTTGAACAATCAGAGAAATGACTTGGTAGAGGCAGAGAAAACCCTGATTGACATTATTGAAGAATTAGACCAAGGTATGCGAACCACCTTTACAGAAAAATTCGAAGAAATCAAGGTAGAATTTGACAAGGTGTTTAAAGCGTTGTTTGGAGGCGGTAAAGGTACTCTGGAACTGATGGAAGATGAAGATATTCTGGAAGCAGGGGTTAAAATTATTGCACAGCCACCAGGCAAAAAGCTACAGAACATGATGCAGTTATCTGGTGGAGAAAAGGCAATGTCCGCCATTGCGTTATTATTTGCCATTCAGAACTTAAAGCCGTCACCATTCTGTTTATTGGATGAAATTGAGGCTGCGTTAGACGAAGCTAACGTAAATAAGTTTGCAAAATACCTGCACAAGTTGACAAAACACACCCAGTTTATTATTATTACACATAGACGAGGTACCATGGCGGTAACAGACAGATTGTACGGTATCACCATGCAGGAAAAAGGTATCTCCACATTAGTATCTGTAAACTTAATTGAAGATGAATTAGATGAGTAGGTGAAAAAATGAGTGAAAAAAAAGGTTTTTTTAGCAGACTTGCAGCCGGCTTAAGCAAAACAAGAGATAATATTGTTGCCGGTGTGGATGCTATTTTTAACGGTGCATCAGAGATAGATGAAGATTTCTATGAAGAAATCGAAGAAATCCTTGTTATGGGAGATATTGGTATTAACGCCACAAATGCCATTATTGAGGATTTGAAGAAAAAAGTAAAAGAACAGCATATCAAACAGCCGAAGGAATGTAAAGAACTGCTGATTAACAGTATCAAAGAGCAGATGAGCGTAGGAGAAACAGCTTATGAGTTCGAAAACAGACAGTCCGTAGTTCTTGTGGTTGGTGTAAATGGTGTAGGTAAAACCACTTCCATTGGAAAGCTGGCAGGAAAATTAAAAGACCAGAATAAAAAAGTAGTTTTGGCAGCGGCAGATACCTTCCGTGCAGCGGCAGGCGAACAGTTGGCAGAATGGGCAAACAGAGCTGGCGTTGATTTGATTGGAGGTCAGGAAGGTTCTGACCCTGCAGCCGTAGTTTATGATGCAGTTCAGTCTGCAAAAGCGAAGAAAGCAGATGTGTTATTATGTGATACTGCCGGAAGACTTCACAATAAGAAGAATCTTATGGAAGAACTTCGCAAAATTAATAAAATCATAGAAAAGGAATATCCGGAAGCTTATAAAGAAACACTGGTAGTATTAGACGGAACAACAGGTCAGAATGCCCTTGCTCAGGCAAAAGAGTTTTCTGAGGTAACAAATATTACCGGTATTGTACTAACAAAGCTAGACGGAACAGCAAAGGGCGGTATTGCCATTGCCATTCAGTCTGAACTGGGAATTCCGGTAAAATATATTGGTGTTGGTGAAAGTATTGACGATTTACAGAAATTTAACGCCAATGATTTTGTAAATGCATTATTTAATATAACTGAATAGCCGATAAAAAGGCAGAAGAATAAAAAAGAAAGAAGACGATGAAATGTTGACATTAGAAAAGTTCGAAGAAGCATCCGAACGTGTAAAAGAAGTAACTTTAGAAACAAAGCTTGTATACAGTGATTATTTTAGCAAACAGACCGGTAATAAAGTATATTTGAAACCGGAAAATATGCAGCTTACCGGAGCGTATAAATTACGTGGAGCTTATTATAAAATCAGTACCCTTTCCGAAGAAGAAAGAGCCAAAGGTCTGATTACAGCATCTGCCGGAAACCATGCACAGGGTGTGGCATTTGCAGCAAAGGCTTATGGAGTAAAAGCAACCATTGTTATGCCTACAACAACACCATTAATTAAAGTAAACCGTACCAAAAGTTATGGTGCAGAAGTAGTGCTGTACGGAGATGTTTATGACGAAGCATGCGCCCATGCTTATGAATTGGCAGAAAAGAACGGGTATACCTTTATCCATCCATTTGATGATTTGGCAGTAGCGACCGGTCAGGGAACCATCGCCATGGAAATTTTCAAAGAACTTCCACTGGTGGATTATATTTTAGTACCAATCGGTGGCGGTGGTCTGGCAACCGGTGTGTCAACATTGGCAAAAATGTTGAATCCGAACATTAAAGTGATTGGTGTAGAACCGGCTGGCGCAAACTGTATGCAGGAATCCTTAAAAGCAGGAAAAGTGGTTACTATGTCAAGCATAAATACCATTGCAGATGGTACTGCAGTGCAGACACCGGGAAGCAAAATTTTCCCATATATTCAGAAAAATATTGATGAAATTATTACCGTAGATGACAGCGACTTAATTGTGGCTTTCCTTGATATGGTAGAAAATCATAAGATGGTTGTAGAAAATTCTGGTCTTCTTACGGTTGCAGCATTAAAACAGTTAGATGTGAAGGACAAAAAGGTTGTATCTATTTTAAGTGGTGGTAACATGGACGTAATTACCATGTCTTCCATTGTACAGCACGGCTTAATTCAGAGAGATAGAATCTTTACAGTATCTGTGTTATTACCGGATAAACCAGGTATGCTTAGTAAAGTATCACAGGTGATTGCAGATTTACAGGGAAATGTTATTAAATTGGAACACAACCAGTTTGTAAGTACCAATAGAAATGCAGCGGTAGAACTTAGAATTACATTGGAAGCCTTTGGAACAGAACATAAACAGCAGATTTTAGATGCTTTGGAAAAAGAAAATTACAGACCAAAATTAATCAGACCAATGCTGTAAAGGGTGAATGTATGGTTATCAAAAATGCAAAAGTGTATACAGAGGATTTTTGTTTTCAGGAGAGAGATATCTGTGTAGAGCAGGGCGTATTTGCAGATACAGCATCAGAACAAACGATTGTTTATGCAGATGATTTGTATGCGATTCCGGGCTTGATTGATATCCATCTGCATGGTGCGGTAGGACAGGATTTTAGTGATGGCAGTGCAGAAGCCGTGGAGAAAATCGCGGAATATGAAGCTTTCCACGGAATTACCACCATTATGCCCACCACCATGTCTATACCGCCCAAAGAGCTGGAAAAGGCAGTAAAAGCTATTGCCGCAGTAAAAAATAGCAAAGAAATGCAGGCGGATGTTGCAGGAATCTATCTGGAAGGTCCGTTTATGTCAAAGGAGCGAAAAGGTGTCCATAAAGAAGAAAATCTGTTACAGCCGGATTTCGCACTGGTAGATAAGCTGCAAAAAGAAGCTAAGGGCAAAATTAAAATAGTGACCGTTGCGCCGGAATTGGAGGGTGCCATTGAGTTTATTCAAGAGGGCAGTAAGAAATACCGTATTTCCATTGCCCATACATCAGCCGCTTATGAGGTTTCTAAGGAGGCCTTTGCAGCAGGTGCAAAACAATTAACCCATTTCTTTAATGGAATGGCGCCGTTTAACCACAGAGAACCGGGAATTATTGGCGCTGCCTTGGAAAATGATAAATGCATGGCAGAATTGATTTGTGATGAATTTCACATTCACCCGACTGTGATTAATATGACATTCCGTGTGTTCGGGGCAGAACGTGTGATTTTAGTCAGCGATAGTATGCGTGCCACAGGAATGATGGATGGCGAATATATGTTGGGAGAACATCAGGTGATTGTTACCGATGGCGTGGCAAGAATGAAAGACGGAAACTTGGCAGGCTCCACCAGAAATCTGATGGACTGCCTGAAAATTGCGGTCAAAGACATGAAGATTCCATTAGAAACAGCAATACGTGCGGCAACCATAAATCCTGCTATAGCAGCAGGGGTAGATGATAAATATGGAAGCATTTCCACAGGAAAAAAGGCAAATGCAGTATTTGTGGATAAGGAACTAAATGTAGTAATGGTTATGAAGGATGGAAAAATCATTCGAAATGACTGGGAATAAGAATTGAAAATGTGATATTTGTATAAGTAACAAGGCATATGCAGGAAAATGCATATGCCTTGTTTTTTTGATAAATAAAAGAAAAAACAAATCCTACTAATAAAATAGGAAAAATATGAAAAAGTTATTGACAAATGGAAAATTATGGATTAATATCATATAAAACCTAGCGGTTTACTAGGATAGAAAGTGAGGAAAGAATTATGAAGAAAAAAATGTTAAGAATCGTGTTGGCTGGAATTCTAGTAATGGGGAGCCTGAACGGGTGCGGTTCTTCGACAGACGAAAATAAAGTGCAACTAGTCAATGTATCTTATGATCCAACCAGAGAATTGTATGAGGAATATAATGGGATTTTTGCAGAACACTGGAAAGAAAAGACGGGGCAGGAAGTGGAGATTACCCAGTCCCATGGCGGTTCCGGAAAGCAGGCATTGGAGGTTGCCAATGGACTGGAAGCAGATGTGGTTACGCTGGCGTTGGAGTATGATGTAAAGGCGGTGGAAGATGCAGGGTTGATTGAACCAGGCTGGTTAGAAGAATTCGACTCAGAAAGTTCACCATATACCTCAACCATTGTCTTCCTTGTACGAAAAGGAAATCCAAAAGATATTCATGACTGGGATGACTTGGTAAAGGATAATGTGGGTGTCATTACCCCGAATCCGAAAACTTCCGGTGGTGCAAGATGGAATTATTTAGCGGCATGGGCATATGCAGATAAATTATACAACGGTGATGAAACACAGATAAAAACATTCCTAAAGAAATTATATGAAAATGTATTAGTGTTAGATTCCGGAGCCAGAGGAGCAACTACCTCTTTTGTGGAAAACGGTCAGGGAGATGTGCTGATTGCCTGGGAGAATGAAGCGTATTTATCCATAAAGGATTATCCAGAGGAGTATGAAATTGTAACTCCAAGCATCAGCATTCTGGCACAGCCGTCCGTTGCTGTTGTTGATTCCGTAGTGGAATCCAAGGGAACGAAAGAGGTGGCGACAGAGTATTTAAGTTATTTGTATTCTGATGAGGCACAGAGAATTGCCGGTGACAATTATTATCGACCGTCCAGCGAAGGGATTTTGCAAGAATATAAAGATGTATTTGATTTAAATATTCATCTGGTTACCATTCAGGAATTTGGCGGTTGGGAGGAAGTACAAAGCAAACATTTTGCAGATGGTGGAATCTTCGACCAGATATATGAAAAGTAAAGGCAGGAAATAAGAATGAAGAAAAAGATACGTGTCATTCCGGGATTTGGAATTTCTATGGGGGTAACCCTTACAATGTTAAGCATAATTGTATTGATACCATTAATATCGCTGGTGGTGTATACAATGCAGATGGATTTGAACGAAATAATAGAAATCATAACCAGAGAGCGTGTGTTGGCAAGCTTCAGGGTAAGTATTCAAACGGCTTTGACAGCGTCACTTATCAATGCAGTGATGGGATTGGTACTGGCGTGGGTGCTGGTAAGATACAATTTTCCGGGAAAGAAAATTATGGATGGAATGATTGAACTTCCCTTTGCAATGCCAACGGCAGTGGCCGGAATCGCATTGACTTCATTAACTGCCGACCAGGGAATCGTAGGAAGCATTTTTGCAAGGTATGGAATAAAAATTGCTTACACCAAAATTGGAATCACTGTTGCACTGGTGTTTGTGGGAATTCCCTTTGTGGTTCGCTCCGTACAGCCGGTATTGGAAAAACTGGATTATTCCTATGAGGAGGCGGCAGGTGTGTTGGGGGCTAGTCCTTTTACCTGTTTTTGGAAAGTTATTTTCCCGGAAGTACTGCCAGCACTGGTTACCGGATTTGGTCTGGCATTTGGACGATGCCTTGGGGAATATGGAAGTGTGGTTTTTATTGCAGGAAACAAACCTTACGAAACAGAAATTGTACCGTTAATTATTATGTCAGAGTTACAGGAATTTGATTATTCCAGCGCAACCGCAATTGCACTTGTAATGCTGTTACTATCATTTTCTATTTTATTTCTGATTAATATGATACAGGCAAGAAACACAAAGATACGGAAAGGAGGAAGATAAGCATGCATGAAGAAAAGATGGCTTCTAAAGTTGTAAAAGGATTTTTGATAGGAATCAGTGTAGTTTTTTTAGCAGTAATGTTGCTGCTTCCCCTGTTTGTGGTGATAACAGAGGCACTGCGAAGTGGCTGGAATACATATTGGAAAGCGGTTACAGATAAATATACCATAAATGCGTTTGCATTAACGCTGAAAGCTACCGGAATTGCAGTGTTATTAAATACCATCTTTGGTATGTTTGCAGCATGGACCATTACGAAATTTCATTTTAAAGGGAAAAAGCTGCTTACTACTTTAATTGATATTCCGGTTACAGTATCACCTATTATTGCCGGCTTGATTTACATATTGACTTTTGGCAGACAAAGCTTTCTGTATCCGTATTTGCAGATGTTAGATATAAAAATCGTTTTTGCTGTACCGGGAATTATACTGGCAACTATATTTGTAACCTTTCCTTTTATTTCCAGAGAATTGATACCGGTATTGGAAGCACAGGGAACAGAGGAAGAAGAAGCGGCAGCATTGATGGGAGCCAATGGGATAACTATTTTTAGAAAAGTTACATTTCCTCATGTGAAGTGGGCATTTATCTATGGCATTGTATTGTGTACGGCGAGAGCCATGGGAGAGTTTGGAGCAGTGTCGGTATTATCAGGTCATTTAAGAGGGCTTACCAACACCTTGCCATTGCATGTGGAAATTTTATTTAACGAATTTCAATACGTACCGGCTTTTGCAGTATCTTCCATTTTGGTACTGCTGGCAATTATGATACTGGTGATTCGAAGTGTGGTAGAACACATTTCCGGGAAGGAGAACTAATCAATGTATGTGGAATTAAAAAATATCAATAAAACCTATGGGAATTATAAAGCATCCGATGATGTGAATTTTCAGATAGAAAAAGGAAAACTGATTGGCTTGTTAGGGCCAAGTGGAAGCGGAAAAACAACGATTTTGCGAATGATAGCCGGGCTGGAAACGCCGGATAGTGGTGAAATCGTGATCGACGGTCAGGTGGTAAATGACATTCCTGCAAGTAAAAGGGGAATTGGATTTGTGTTTCAGAATTATGCATTGTTTCGCTATATGAGTGTCTATGATAACATCGCATTTGGCTTGAAGGTACAGAAAAAGGACAAAAAATTTATTCACGACAGAGTGATGGAACTGGTGAAATTAATTGGACTAGAAGGGTTAGAAAAAAGATACCCAAGTCAGTTGTCAGGAGGGCAAAGGCAGCGAGTTGCTTTTGCCAGAGCATTGGCACCGAATCCTCATCTGTTGCTGTTAGATGAACCCTTTGCTGCCATTGATGCAAAGGTACGTCAGGAATTGCGTAGCTGGTTAAAGGAAGTGATTGAAAAACTTGGCATTACCAGCATTTTTGTAACCCACGACCAGGAGGAAGCCATTGAAGTGGCAGATGAAATTATCATTACCAACAAAGGAAAGATAGAGCAGAGTGATGGAACTGGTGAAATTAATTGGACTAGAAGGGTTAGAAAAAAGATACCCAAGTCAGTTGTCAGGAGGGCAAAGGCAGCGAGTTGCTTTTGCCAGAGCATTGGCACCGAATCCTCATCTGTTGCTGTTAGATGAACCCTTTGCTGCCATTGATGCAAAGGTACGTCAGGAATTGCGTAGCTGGTTAAAGGAAGTGATTGAAAAACTTGGCATTACCAGCATTTTTGTAACCCACGACCAGGAGGAAGCCATTGAAGTGGCAGATGAAATTATCATTACCAACAAAGGAAAGATAGAGCAGAAGGGCAGTCCCTTGGAAATCTATCAGAATCCGCAAACGCCTTATGTGGCTTCTTTCTTTGGGCAGCCATCCTTAATAAAGAATTATGAAGGCTTTCACAGCTTTGAGAAAATTGAAAATGCAGAGGCAGCGATAATACGTCCTGAATTTGTGAAAGTTACAAAAAAGAACGAAGTTCAGAGATTTAAAAGTTCCGCTTGTGAGGGAATTATAGAGCGGGTGGCATTTAGAGGCGATAAGTCGGAGTTGACAGTGCGGGTGCTGGGGGGCCTGATTACAGCCAAAAGAGGATTGGAGGAACCAACGGTGGCAGAGGGAGAATTGGTAGATGTTTTCTTATATCGAATTTTTGTGACTTCAGGAAATCAGGTGTATTTGCTGGATAATAAGGCATTGCAGGAAGAATCCATATTTATTTAAAGAAGAATTCTTTAAGAAAGGAGGAGCTATGGAAACGAAATTTATAACCACAGATGTGTTAATTATAGGCGGCGGAACGGCTGGATGTTTTGCAGCGATTCGTCTTGGAAAGGAAAAGAATATACAGGTGCTTGTTGCAGAAAAAGCAAACATCAAACGAAGCGGTTGTCTGGCAGCAGGCGTAAATGCCATTAATGCGTATATTACCGAAGGCAGAGTGCCGCAGGATTATGTAGATTATGCTAAAAAAGATGCCGAGGGAATTGTGAGAGAAGATTTACTACTTTCGTTGTCAAAACGTCTGAATCACGTAACGGATGTTATGGAACAGATGGGGCTAGTGATTTTAAAGGATGAAAATGGAAAATATGTGACACGAGGCAACCGCAATATAAAAATCAATGGTGAAAATATCAAGCCCCTTCTGGCAGAGGCGGTAAAGAAACAGGAAAATGTAACGGTACAAAATCATATTAACATCACAGACTATATTGTTAAAAATAATCAGATTTGCGGTGCTTACGGA
>CAYVCL010000039.1:0-27745 GCA_964450185.1 uncultured Lachnospiraceae bacterium
ACATATAATATATGCTATATGATATATAATATCATATCCCGCGTAATTGTCAATACTGTTTTTAGACTTCTGTTTATTTATTGAGCCTGCTCTCCATATTCTCCATTTTTCAGCTGATATACTTCTCCTGTCTGTTCTGCCTCATTTAATATGCTCTCCAAGCTTTTTCTGTTTTCTTCTTCCTTATACCATTGGGATTCTTTTTCCAGCGTATCAAAATACTCTTTACTGATAAATCGTATCTCCTGTTTTTCCTTTTCTTTCCCTATACTCTCATCATTTTCACCATCCACTACATACATATTTCCGGTTTTACTACTGATTTTTCCAAAAATATCTGTATACTGTATGGTATGTTGTAATTCTTTTCCCTGCTCTTTGTCCTGTGGATTCCAATATGCCTCTTGTTCTACTGCATTTTCATAGAGATTTTGGAGATGTAATATTTCCAGCTTTGGCTGGTCAGATAATCTTCCCAGATACAGGTCGTTTTCTTTATCTTTTTCATAAGCCTCATCTTCCTTATCCCATATCTTTACCTGCCGTAACAATTCTTCCGCCAATTCCTTCTCTCCCATAGCTGCTATCTCGCAAAGGTAAAAATATCGGTCATACAGCAAATCTCCACCATTGTATGTTTTTATAACCGGTTCATTGTTATAATATATCTTTCCCCAATAGACAACTTCTTTTTCCGGCTGTTCTGCAGCATAATCTTCTACTCCTTGTTTATCCACAGTTTCAAAAGTAATTGTATACGTTTTATACTTTCCATCTTCCCATAAATTCTCTGGCAAAGTGGTATCAAGCACATAACTATCCTCTGGATTGTCTATTGTTTCCACCTTTTCTTCACCCTCGTAATAACTAATATCTTTCACAATTACTTCAAGTTCTTCCCCTTGCTCCAAATCATAAGCTTTTACAAGTTTTTTCATATCATATGCTGTAAGACGTGCTCCCTCATACCGGTCAAAATGAGTCGTTTCTGCCTTGGTGGTTATGTTTGGAATTCCGTTCCAGAAAGCATATAACACTACTTTCCCTTGATTAACCTCTGTGAAATTCCATATTTTCTCTGTTGCAGCTTCTGTCTGGGTAATAATCGACTTCTCTGCATTTTCTCCTTCTGCTATTCTTTCACTGCACCATCCCTGCCAGTAATATTTAAAACCACTTGAAGCATAGGAATTATGTTTTGTACCGTAAAGATTTTCCGATAGCTGTTCATCATCATGGTACCTGTAATTTTCGTCTTGCTTTTTATAACTATTTTCTCTCAACTTCGAAGGTTTATCATATATAAATGTCTGTGGTTTCACTTCTCCCAGCACAATGCCACGACCTCCGGAATCATTTCCATTACCATCGTAATATACTGTATAGGTGTTTGCTTCCCACTGGGCATAGACTGTTTTATTTCCAGGACTTCCTAATGTTTCATAACCTAATTTTGTTCCATTTTTTATTACTGTTCCCGGTGTATGATACAGATTTTTGGTGTACCACAAACTGTCTGAAAATCTCTGATGCCAACCTGTTAAAGATGCCAAAGGAATATTCAGGTCTTCTATTTTATTGTTTGCTATCACACTGTCCCAGACATATTCCATGGTAGCTGTTCCATTTAATACTGGTGTATTGCTGGATGCATGGGTGTTGTTTGTTTCAGATGGGCGATTAACGTCAAAAGTTATCGTATAAGTATTCGCTTTCCACTGGGCATACAGATTGATAACTGCTCCATCTTCGTTTACATCTGCTTCGGCTTTTGTTAGGAACTGTTTTACAGTGTTACTTTCCTTGTTCGAAAAACTCACACCACTTCCGTCTGCCTTGGTGTTCCATCCGGCAAACGTATATCCCGGCAGTTCGCTGTCTGCGATGTCAGTTAGCGTTACATTTTCTCCATAAGTAGTCTTATGGTCGCTCATTTTGCTCCAGTCCTGAAGATGTTTCGTGGAAGCTGCATCATTATTGGCATTGTACTTTATTATGTAGGTATTTGCTTCCTCTACTGCTCTTAGAATCACACTTCGGTTTATCAATGCTGTTGCGCCTTGTTTGTAGGTGTTGGAATAATTCTTTTCCGGATAGTTAGAAGCATCCGCATATTTATAACGTTCGCTGTTGTCTGAAACTACTTTCCATGTTTTTCCGGAAACGTAGTGGTGACCTTCGGTATTGCCGGTGGTTGGGTAGGTTACGTCAGAAATAGTTGTGGCTTCACCATATAATTTTTTCCCTGCCACATTCATACCTTGTTTAATAACTGTTCCATCTGCTTTCTGGTATTGAATGTAATACTGGTAAGTCGCATGCAGAATTTCATCTTTTCCAAAGCCCCCATTAACTGTATCGCCCTTTTCAAACTTTCTACCATCTGCATTCAATTGTACCGCACTTTCCATAGCCAATGTGCTTATGCTTTTTCCTGTTTCTGCAATAGATTTTCCAGCATTATTAATTATCTGCTGTGTGGAATTAATCCACTTTACAAATTCATTTCCCATAAGACTTGGTGCTTCATCTACTAAGTCAAACGTAATATCCG
This sequence comes from uncultured Lachnospiraceae bacterium, assembly GCA_964450185.1. Classification (GTDB taxonomy): domain Bacteria; phylum Bacillota; class Clostridia; order Lachnospirales; family Lachnospiraceae; genus RUG11237. The sequence goes on from CAYVCL010000039.1 coordinate 2,555, forward strand.
GTGCAATGCCATGCTGTCCTGCTGCCAATGCTTCCGTATTCGTTCCATCCTCCGCATCAAAATCCACATCAATGGTCCACATTCCTACTAAGGTTAATTCCTCACCATTTTCTGTGACATAAGGCACCAGTTCCTGTACACTGGAAAGATTTTTAAACACTTTCCCGGTATATCCAGTAGTATCAAAACGTTTTTCTCCCTTCTCTGTTTCTGTGTCAGCAAAAGTACCATCTTCTTTCAACCAACAGACACTTGTCAATTCTTCATTTTCCCAATTTCCTATTGCAAGACACCAGCCTAAAAATTTAGCGTTTTCGTATGCCCCAACATCATAAATACTGTCCTGACTTTCAATATCTATGACATCTTGAGATTGCATCTGTAATTTGTCAATTCCACTCGGTTCATTTCGAGCGTATTTTAAATTAAATATCCAAGATTTCCATTGAGCTGTAATATAATCTGTAACTCCGGCATTTTTACCAAACGTATAAACATCATTTTCCAACTTGCTGTCTTCATTATTTATTTCTTGTTTCCATTCTTTAAAATCATACTTATCCCTTGTAGGTGCCGGAATATCCAAAGTAGTTCCATACGCCTGTGTAAAGCTTTGTACTTCTGTACTCTCGTTCCATTTACCACCGTTCGGATCTACCTGCAGGGTTGACTGGTTCGGTTTGTAATTAATGTGAATAATCGTATCACTGTATACGATATATTCTCCAATCGAAGTTCCATTTTGCAAAGTTATAGACTCTTTATAATATCCATTATATGTTTTCACATAATCTTCCGGATTAAAACTTTTTCCCTTTGCAATTGGATAATCCTTTGTATCTGCCTCTTGCAGCTCCCACTTTGCTTCCTTTGCATTCCAGCACCAATGCTTCACCGTCTGCACGTACTCCGGTACTGGTGTCGGCGTAGGCGTCACACCGTTTTCTGCCCATTTAGCTGTCAGAGTTGTAACACCAGTTCCAGCAGTTGTACAATGGGTATATTTCTTTGTACTGGTATCATAACTACCATTTCCTCCCGTTCCATGGGTTACCGTCCAACCATTAAATGTATAACCATCTCTTTCCGGAGTAGTTATCGCTGTTGTTTCCCCACATGTTTTTGTAGCCAGTTCCTTGGTGCCGGTTATCGTATCTCCATTTTTTTTCGTATAAGTCCCACCATCCGGGTTGATTTTTAACGTTTCTTTTCCTTTGTTAAAATTAATTTCTAATTTTCCTTTGGAATATGTTCCATCTCCATTATAATCAGCAAGTCCGCAATTATAAGAGTTACATTGAATGTATCCTGTAATTCCAGTTGCACCATTGTGTGCCTCCAGCTTATTACCGATATTTTCACAAGATTTTTCTGCTTCTGTATTATTCTCTGCCTCCATCTGCCTTATTAAACTCAACTCTTTAGGATCCTCAGAAGCAATAAGACATAAACGTCCATTTTCCGTTCCTGACACACTCTGGCTTATTTTGTATACATGTTCATCGATATTAAATTTGACTTTTAACTGTACACCACTCCAGCCCTGTGAATGACTACTGGCACCATCACGCCGCAAAATCAGTTCTTCAAAAGATAAATCAAAATAATTTTTTGCATCACTTCCATTATTATCGAGTCTTTTCACCTGCCACTGTGGTTCTGTGTCGGATGGAGTTTTATCACTTCCAATTTTGGTTATTTTTTCCGTAGATCCCTCTGCAGGTTCCAGACTTTTTACATTATAAAAATAAATTCCATAAGATATTGAATAGCCTCCACCATTCAACGTTACCGTAAATTCCCCATCATCTTTGCTATATGCATTAATCTCCGGTTCAAACACTTCACCTTCAAACTCTGCTTTTGGTGTTGCTGCTGTCACTTCTTCTTTTTTCGGTCCTTCCTGCATCACTTTTTCCTGCATTATTTCTGCAGCATGTACAGAATCTTCTGCTATCGCAGAATTGACCGCATTAAACGTCATTAGTGCTGCAAGCATTGCAGCTACTGTTTTCTTAAATCCAACCTTTTTTCTCATTGCTTTTTTCTCCTCTCTTTGGTTGTTATTCCCTTTTCTTATGCATAAAGAAAAGAAGCCTGAATAATCAAGCTCCTTATAAAATCAACACTATTTTATTTTTATTTTTTTCACACCACTGTAATTACCATACACTTTCTGTCCGTTTTCTTTGCGGTATGCCCTTACTTTAAAATAATACGTTTTTCCTTTCTTTAAATTCTTTTTCGTATAACTTACAGTTTTTCCATTGGTAATGTTTTTTACTACCTTATACTTTCCTTTTCCAGATTTCATATATATAACATAACCATCGGCATTTTTTGTCTTTTTCCAGCTAACCTTTACTGCTTTCGTATACACTTTCTTGCCATGTTTTTTTGTAGTAAGCTGCTTTGCAGGTTTTAAATTCACTTTTGCAGGTTTCACTGTCTTCTTTTCCGGTGTTGGTGTAGCTTTTACTGTAACTGCAGGTTTTGATGTTGGTTGTACAACACTTTCTGTAACCTTCGGAACTTCTGTCGTGACTTTCTCCGGTTCCGGTGTTACTTCTTTTGTCGGTACCGGTGTTGGTGTCAATATGGACGTATCAATTGCAGGAGTTATTAACTCCCACTGTGCATCCTCACCATCCCATGTTCCGGCTGTTAGAATTTCTATCTGCACTCTTCTTTCAGCAACTGAATCTTTTGTAATGACTATTCTGAAATAATCTGTATGCTTTACCGTATACTCCAAATTTTCATCCTGGGTTGTATATGTTTCACTAAAATAGTGTATTGCTGGAACTCCTCTAGTCCATTCTGTGTCTAAATCAACCTCTATCCTGTCTGACCAAATCATCAAATTACTAAATCCATCTTCCTGTAAAACGTTTTTTGTTAAAGCTTTTTGAGTAATACCTCCTATTCTAGCAGTTTCCGGATATACTTTATGCTCAAATATTATGTTAGGATACACATTTCCATCTTCCGGAATTTTTCCATCACAAATCCACTCAACCCGTTCAAAGTCCGGATAATCATACTTCACTGTAAAATAACGGTAATCCCTTGCATATTCTACAATCGCAGAATCCAACGGAGCTTCTAATACCATGTTAGAACAGCCAATTCCAAAACAGCCTAATGTAAAATTGTACAAGTCATAATATTCTTCGCCCTGTTCAAAATTAACTACATTATACCCTGCTTTAACCAACTTTAAATTTTCGCATCCAATAAAAACGCCATAATTCATGGTTGTAACACAATCAGGTATAATAAGCTCCTCTAACGGACATCCACCAAACATTCCACTACCCAAAGTAGTCATTCCTTCCTCTGGCAGTGTTATATTTTTTATATTACAATTATAAAAAGTACATTCTGTATTCCATTCTTTTACGGATTTAGGCAAAATAACAGTTTCGAGATTATCGCAGCCACGGAATAATGCACGTCCCATCTTTTCAACGTAATCTCCTTCAAAAACTACTTTTTTCAAATTATTACACGCCCAAAAAGCGTCATTTCCAATTTCTTTCACATTCTCCGAAATAACGATTTCTTCAAGTTCACACATTTCAAATGCAAAATCTCCAATATATTCCAACGTGGATGGCAGTACAAGCTTCTTTACTCCCTGAAATTCTTCAATAGTATTATCGCCACCAAATCCACTTAATTCAGATGCTTCGATTCTGGTAATTCCTTCCGGCATATATGCTACATCACCAATACGAACCCACTCCAGTTCTTCTTCCTCCGCTACATCCAATATCCCAGTAGCTCCTTCTACCTTCTGTTCATCACCACCTACATTCATCCCATTCAAATTTCCCATCACCAGTACCGCACTTAACACCAAGCTAACAACATTCTTATACATATCCCTTCCCCCTTTTACAATCACCTTTTGTGTGTTACGTTTTACTTATAGTATTATTATATATTCTACATCCATATTTTTCAAGGTTTTATTCTTTTTGTTGACTTCATAAGGAACTTGATTATTCAGTTGCCAAGGTACACTTATCGCTTCGTTTTACTGATTTTTGGTACATCTTAATAAACATTATCTGAATTTTCATATCGGGTTATAATACCTGTTTTTCGGTAAAAGATATGTCCTGTTCTTCCATTGCTATATGGAAATTCTGCCTCTGCATACACATCCAGAATTCCATTTTTGTAATCTGCTTTTTGAATGGTTATCTTTATATCTGAATCACTTTTAATTAATGTTTTCAATGAACTTAGAAAACATTCTGTCATTTCCTTATTTAATTTTTCTTCCTCTTGTTGACTTATATCCGGCTCTAAAAATTCCGGTTCTGTAATAGACATTTCAAGTGCGGTATATACCGCACTTGTCACTGCCTGTCTTAATTCCTCCTCTCGAATAGATTTCGTTTCTATCGCCTGTACAATCTCAATGGTAAATAAAAACAGTAGCACACCAATCCCAAGATTTACCACACTTTTCATTGTTTTATCCCTTACTCTGCATTTGTCTGAGGATTTTCATCTCCTCCGTTCATACTTCCGGTAATTGCAGATTGAGAAGATGCTGCAAAATTATCTACGGTACTGGTTATATACGTTTTAATAGAATTGCCAAAAGGACTGGCAAACGAAATAAATAAACCAATAATAATTGCCGCTACTACAACTAAACCATATTCTTCTAAAAAACTTTTCATATAAATTTCCTCCTTATCTTGCATATCCTTCAATTTTACTTTTTCGGGTTGTCCCAAGAAAAGGGACACTATACTCATACATCAGCTCCACATAGTAATACTTTTTGTCCTCATAAAGGCAAATCGGCGAAATCTGCAGTGTGTATCCTTTTTCTGCCGCTTCCGTTCTGCTTTCTTCAATAACCCTTTCGCTTCCGGCACTTGCCTCTATTTTAGCCAATGTGGTAGAATGAAAATTCCTCGCCTGAGCGTTTCGCATGCTGGATGCAATAAAAAAAACACAACAGCAAACAATCATCATAATCACTATGGAATTTACATACAATTCAACCGCTGCCTTCATTTTCAGCACCTGCACTTTCTCTGTACTCCATTCCTTCCGGAAGGATATCCACTAAAACCAGCATAATCATATCTGATTTCAATCCGCTCTCTCCCTCTACGGAATATCGCACAGAATACTTTCCTGTATCATTTACATTTACAAACTCACGAATACTGTCTGTTTCATCATCAAAGGGATATACTTCAATCCTGCTTTTATCAATTTTTTCCAGTGTTTCCTGCGCTCCCTCCGACTTATATTCATAAGCCTCTACAAACGAAAGGGCATCTTCTCTGCTAAAGCCTTCTATTCCGTCCTCGCCTTTATAACCTAAGGTGAGAGTAATATATCTGCTTCCACAAAAAAACGGATACTTTTGTTGTTCTCCCAATGCTCTCATATCTGCTGCAATATTTTCCGCTGTTTCGGGCTGTTCATAATATACTTTTTTGTATAATTTTTCTCCAAAAGTTCCCATTCCCAGCATAATTACTGCTGCCACAATACAAGCTACCGCTACCCTCCCATACTTTTCTACTAACCGATTCATCTAACCTCCTATCGAATCCAGAAATACTTTTCCTACCGTTACATAAACCCATTTTAATTTGGGTAAATACCCTACCAATACCCCTACCGCCACAACTGCAATAATAATTCCCCCGTATTCTTCTAATACCTCCTTCATTATGCACCTCCTGTAACTACATTTAGTAATTCAGCCAATATTTTTAGTACTGTTCCACCCACAATCAGCATCATTACCGTTCCTCCATACTCTGATATCATTTCATCCATAAATCTTCTCCTTAAACCACATTTGAATAGAAAAACAAAAACTGTTGCACAAATACCCACATATCCAAAAGCATCTTTCCAGCGGCAATCACCATCGGCATTAGCATATATATCCCGAAAATTCCCAATGCTTCTTCGTTTGCTAAACGCTCCGCTTGTTCCGCCAGCTTATTATTTCTCTGAATCATGGCATTTAACTGCTTTTCTGCTTCTTTTGTTCCAAACTCATTCAAAGAATAGAACATCAAAAATACATTTTTAATCTGCTTCAAGTCAAATTTCCACAAAAACCTTTGATATGCCCGCATACTTCCCGGCTCTTTTCCTATACCGTCCAAAGTCAGCATCAATTCACTTTTCAAAGGATAAGACACATTTTCTGCCGCCATTCCCATAGCAACCATCACATTTTCTGTCTGCATATTTAAAATGACATTTCTAATCCACATGGGAAAATCTTTTGTGATACTGTTTTTCACCTTTTTCTCCATAAAACGATAGTGCCTTTTTTTCGTGTTCTCTTCCCTGATGCAATAATCATAGGCGTTTTTCACCTCCTCACCATCCGGTTCTGAAGTAAGCCAGGAGCGAATCAAACATTTTCTGGATAAAACGAATACCATAATGCTAAGTAACAGAAATACCACAGAACTAACCTGATACAGCCCATTCGACGCAATATCTCCAATTTCACTGGGCAAAAGCCCTACCATAGTAATTGCGGTCGCCACCGATAACAAAATGGAAAGATTTACCTTCCTTTGCAATTCTTTTCGTTCTTTTTGCAACAAATAGACCATTTCTGACCACTGCCTGATATCTTCCAACAGCACTTCTAAGGACTGTATATATTCACCACCCTGCTGTTCAATCTGAATCAGAAAACGATGTAACGCTCTCATGCGTTCTGTTCCATACTCTTTCTCGATATGCTCAAAAGCATCTGTATAAATATCCTGATAAACATCTGCATATTGTATTCTGTCTACCGCCTTTTCAATGCATTTTTGCATGCTTCCATGACATACTTTTGCCACCTCCTCCAAGGTATTGATAATCTTAGGCATTCGCAAAAAACTGTATATTACATACTCCATATAATCCACTGCATCCGTAAAACGTTTTTCTTCATATAAAGTTCTGTAATGATATCCTGCAAGTATTGGAACCCCAAAAATTGCTGTTACAGCTATCACACACACGCCCGCTGCCTTTATCCGCATCAAATAACACAAAAGCAATAAAAATGCAACGGCTATTCCCATAAATGTCACATGCTTTTTCAAAGAATACTCATAACCATATTCTTTGATGGTTTCCTGAATTTGTGGAAAACCATATCTTTTCCAATTCCAATACCGCCTTTTCTTAACCATAGAAAACCTCCCGCTCCAACTGGGGTATTTCCACGTTATACAATTCAAATTTCTTCCTTTTGCTTTCCGGAATATTATCTGAAATCACATAACCATTATCTACTATCATTGTTGTTATATTTTCTTCCTCCTTTCTTTCAAAAAAGCACACCTGTGCAATATGTCTTGCAATTTCTCCCTGTTCTTTTATCTCCTTTCGAATATACACTCCTACATCAATATGGCGAAAAGCTTCTTCTTCCCAGTCACGATTACTGTCACCAGCCATATTTTTCAATCTGTTTGGTATCATTTCTACACATTCCGCATGGATTGTGGACATACAGTGGGTTCCGGTGGAAATCGCCTCCAGAAGATACTTAACCTCTGTAGAACGTATCTCAGATACTAAAAGCCAGGTCGGCAATAACCGCAAGCTTGCCTTGATGGCTGCCTGATAAGAAAATAATTCATTTACCTTAAACTCGACACAGTCTTTTTCAGGATACACTGCCGGAAAATGAAGTTCTAAATTATCCTCCAATGTAATCACGCGATCTCTGTCTTCTATGTACCCGCCCAGATACTTCAATAATTCTGTCTTTCCTACCCCCGGTAACCCACAAATGATAATATTCATTTTTGCTTTCACACAGGCTGCCAGAAACTGCTCAATCTGATTACTGCAATAGCCATCATCTATCATGGTTTCTCTTACCATTCGTATTTCTCGTGGAATTTTGCGTATAGATAATACAGTTCCCGTATTGGCAACCTCCTGATGAATCACACTGATACGAAGTTCTGCTGTTTCTGCTTCTAATATAGGACTGTATTTATTAAACTGTCTGCTTACCACATTAGATAATTTTGCTGAGAAACGCTGTATATACTCATCACTCAACACAATCCCGGACTTATACCTCCCTTTGTATAAATCATCAATCCAAAGTGCTGTCCCATTCCAGTTAATATCAGTCACACTGCTTTGCTTAATGTATTTTAGAAGAACACCAAAATCTGCCTCCTGTAAACTTTGCAAATGCAAAACTCCTGTTCTGATTCCATATTCAATTTCTTCCATGAAATATCTGTATCCTCCTTTGTCTTATTTTCTTTGGGATTTGTGTGTGCACACCGTGCAAGAATTTTAGATAATCGAAAAACATAGAATATTCTTCGTATGAAAAAGCTCCTATAAGATGGAACCTTTACTAAGATTTCTTACAAGAGCATTTTATCAAATTCTGCCAGAGAAATCCATTCCCAATGTTTTACAAGAATGAATCTCCGCATTTCTGCAAATTTTGTTTAGTTTTTTATACTTTTTTCAAAAAGACGAAATTATACACAAACAATTTCATTCAAATGAAAGGAATATAATATCTTTTCCTTAACTTTCTTGTGTTTTAGGGCTTCTATAGCTTGTGCATATTGCACAATTTGTTCCTTGTACCGTTTTATCAACTCTTCTCCATCGCTTATACGGTCTGTTTTATAATCCACCAAAACAATACCATCCTCTTCTTCAAAAAACGCATCTATAATTCCCTGAATCAAAATTGTTTCTTTCTCCTGATAAGGCTTTTTATAAACCTCCGAAACATCCATACCTCGCAGAAATGGCTGTTCTCTATACAATCTGCCCTCTGCATACGCTTCCTGCATACGCTGTGATAGTGGAGAAGCAAAAAATTTCATAAGTTTTGGAATTGCCAACAACGCAACCTGTTCTTTCAGCATTTTTCCGCTTTCTATAATTTCCGCCAACACCTGCTGTAATTCTTCTTCTGATGTAATACTTCTGTGAGCAGTCAATTCCATCACCTTGTGGTAAGCATTTCCTCTGTCTGTGCCGCCTTTCTTTTCCTCAACATCACGGATAAAAGCCGGAACATATGCTTCCTTACTGTGGGTTTCATACATCCGCTCTATCTCTTCTTCCTCTATATCCTTTTTCAGTGCCGATTCCTTTAACTCAGAAACACTGATTTTAGAGCGGATATTTTCGTGCTTTTCATGCTGATAAAGTTGTGCAAACTTCTGAGCAATTTCTTCTTTTTCCTGCAAAAATGCTTCCTTATCCTTTATGGAAAGCGTAACTTCCCTACTCTTTATCTGCTGTTCTCCATGATGCAATTTTACCTGTTCCACAATATCACCAAATCCATATACCTGCATTTTCATGGAAACATCATTTTGGTATAAGTCTGGTCCTCTATAAGTTGCCAGTTCATACTGTTCTTCCATTTCCTTTAGAGAACCATGGCGATACATCGCCTGCAAAATCCATTCAAGATAGTTGCCTGTGGTACTTAACATCCGGTAAGAAATGGAATTTTCCTCCATCCCTGCCAGACTTTCATATTCCTTTAACTTCTTCTCTATATCCTCTAATACACCGGTTAACACCAGCTTTTCCTCAGCCCTTGTCAATGCCACATAGAACACACGCAATTCTTCTGCAATGGTTTCCAGTTTCTGCTTTTTTGAAATAACCTTCTTTAAAAGTGTTGGACGTTTCACTCGCATTTCCAAATCGTAACTGTCCACACCAATGCCATAATCTAAATCCAGACACACCTTTGCTCTGGTATCCTGCAAATTAAAGCTTTTGTTGGTGGCAGAAACAAATACAATAGGAAATTCCAAACCTTTACTTTTATGAATACTCATAATTTTCACGGAATTGTCTGTGGTTTCTTTGGAAACTGCCTCTCCAAAATCCACATCGTATTTTTTCAACTGCTCCATATAACGCAGGAAATCAAACAAACCGCTGTAACTGCTCTTTTCATAGGCAACCGCTTTTTCAATCAGCATCTCCAAATTCCCACGTCGTTGGCTTCCACCCGGCATAGCACTTACATAATTTAAATAACCGCTTAATTCCAACACCGTTTCAATAATGGTGTGAATTGGCGTATAAGGAACCATTTTTCTTATTTTTTGCAATAATTCAAAAAATTCACGCAATTTACCCTTGATTTCTTCATTACTACCTTCCTCTACATAAGTACACACTGCCTGTTCAAAAGAAAGTTCTCTGAAACTACTCTTAATTTCCGCCATTTCCCACGCAGAAAGATTTCCAATCGGCGAACTTAATACCGCTGCCATAGGAATATCCTGCTTTGGATTATCAATAACAGCCAGCATGTTTAACACTGTTTGCACCTCTATCGCTGCAAAATATCCCGTTCTTGAGGTAATCATCACCGGAATATCATACTCCTTCAACACCTCGCTGATATTTTCCGCATATCCACGCATGGTTCTAAGTAAAATCACAATATCCCCATAGGTTGCTTTGCGAAACTGTTTTTCTTTTTTATCATAAACGTATTCTTCCGCCACAAATTTCTGAATACGCTCAGCAATCATTCTTGCTTCCAATTCCACTTTTGTATATTCTTCATCTTCCGCAAGCTTTACATCTTCTTCCCCTGCCGTATCCACAAGTAACAACTCTGTTTCGTAATTCATCCCCTCTTTTTCTTCATAAGAAGCCCCTAAAAACAAAGCTTCGGTTTCATCGTAAGCAATATTTCCAAACTCTTTGCGCATCAACTGGGCAAACATGAAATTTACGGTTTTAATTACATTATCACGGCTTCGGAAATTTTTGTGCAAATCAATTCTTACCGAATCTTCTACTTCTTCCTTACAGTACAAATCATGCTTTTCCATAAAAAGCTCCGGACGTGCCAGACGAAACCGGTAGATTCCCTGTTTTACATCACCTACCATAAACAAATTGCTTCCACCCATTGGCTGTTTAGAAACTGCGGTCAAAATAATTTCCTGCACTAAATTACTGTCCTGATACTCATCAATCATAATTTCACAGAAATGTTCCTGCAATTCCTTCGCCACATTGGTGTACTCTTTGTTTTCATCCATCAATATCTGTATGGCAAAATGCTCCAAATCATTAAAATCCACCAGCATTTTTTCCCGCTTTGCCTGACTATAACGCTCAATAAAATTCTCCGTAAATTCTGTAAGCATGGCGGTCAGCTTTCCTGCATGAGCGATCTGTGCCGCAATATTTTCGGAACTTTCATAAAAATACTGCTCTTTTATTTCCTTTAAATTCTTTTTTACCTGATCACGTATGGATTTTACCTGTTCTTTTCTAAGCTCTGATACAGAATCATCCTTTTTTCTGGACAAAGTGGCAAAGGTAAGCTTTTGAAATTTCTCCTGCTGTTCTTCATAAGTTTCTGACCTTTCAATTTCTGCAAGTAATTTCAAATCACTTTCCAATGCTTCACCGTACATATAAGGACCATCCGGAAGATTTGCAATGCCAATCGCCCGTTCTATTTCCTTTTGCACATCGAAAAGTGTTTTCTTCACATCATCCATAAAAAAATCCACCCACAAAACATTGTTAAAATCCTCACAATTATACTGTTCTCTGGATGTCTTAAGCCATTCTTTCGGCCATGGATAACTCATGGCAAACTCGTAAATACTCAGCACGTATTCTTTGATGGCATCATCTTTTCGCTGTGAAGTCATGGCTTCTATCATTTGGATAAATTCTTCTCTGCCTTTGCTGTAATAATCCTCCAGCATTTCATCCAAAATATCATTTTTTAAAAGTTTCATTTCCCCTTCGTCACCAAGACGGAAAGACGGATCGATATCCACCATTTCAAAATGATTTCTTACCAGATAAAGGCAAAAACTATGTATGGTCGTAATCTGAGCATTCATTAACAACACTAACTGTCGCTGCAAATGGTCGTTATCCGGTTCTTCTTCCAAACGCTCCATCAATGCATTGTGAATACGTTCTCTCATTTCCGCTGCCGCTGCATTGGTAAACGTCACAATCAGCAAACGGTCAATATCCACACCTTCTTCGCATACTTTTTTCATAATTCTTGCCACAAGAACAGCCGTTTTTCCAGAACCAGCAGAAGCTGATACCAAAATATTTTTCCCTGCAGTATCAATGACTCTCTGCTGGTCCTCTGTAAAGTTCATCGCCATTTTCCTCACCTCTTATCTTTTCTAATACTTCCTCCTCAGAAAATTTCTGAAGCTTTTTATACTGGTAGCCCGGTAATTTCTTATCAAATCCGCAGACACCTTTTAATTTACAGTAATCACAGGCAGTTTTCTTATCCATTTCGTATGGCTGAATACTGACATCACCGGATAAAATCCCCTGCCCTAAATCTACAATCTTTTTATTTACAAAATCCATCAGCATGGAAAAATCCTGTTCCGCCAAAACTTTAGATGCTTTTGCCAGACTTCCGTCTTTGTTTTTGGTTACCGGTATTACTTCCGACTTTTTCTCAAACTCTGCATCCAATAAACTAATCACTTCTTCACTGTCATTGACAAGACCGTTCATGCGCAGTTTTTCCCGAATCTTTTTATCGATGGTTTCTTCGGTATCCCCCGGTTCGCCATCCACCACAGGATTGTCCATATTGTAATAAAAGATTCCTGCCGGTGTCACTTTTTTATCTGTTCCCTTTTGAATGCCTTTTATGGCAGCGTCCATGTAAAGCACCAACTGTAACTGCAATCCGTGATACAAAGCCGCAATGTTAAAGGTTGTATTTCCTGATTTGTAATCAATAACTTTTACATATACCTGATTTTCATCTTCAAAGGTATCCACACGGTCGATTCGTCCTTTTAATTTCAGCTTTTCTTCCGCAGACAGTGCAATGGTAACTTCCTCCATGCTTGTAGCTACAGAAAATCCCAACTCATAATTCTTTGGCACAAATTTTCCTTTGCGAAGCTGTGTGCTTAAGGTGGCAACGGTAGTCTGCATCAGTTGTTTTGCACGATGCATCTTATATTTATCCCGTTCCGTCTGAAACAGCACGGTATTTCCATACTGAATCACACTTTCTTCCACCGCCTTATCCGCCCAATCTTCCATGATTTCTTCCGGAATATCAAACCAGTTGTAACTGCTTTCTTCCATCCGTTTGGAAAACAATTCCAAGGCAAGATGCAGCACATTTCCCAAATCCACCTCTGCAAATTTGTATTCTTCTCTTTCCTTCAACTGTAAACCATACAGCAGAAAATGTGCATAGGAACATTGCGCATATTTTTCCAGTCGGGTAACGCTGTTGGTTAATGTGGTTCCATATAAAGCATGGGCAGCCGCTTTTCCGATTTCTGTTTCATAATTTCCATAAAAACATGCCTGATTAAACCGCTCTATAACTCCCTGATACTTCTCCTGCTCTGTATACCACTGATACAATGCCTGCCAAGTAAGGCTTTCCTCGCCCTCTCTGTAAGCTGCATACCCATCCGCCAGAAAACTCAGCGCATTTTCCGGCGTATACAAATAGTTTTTCAGTTCCTGACTGTTTTCTTCTATTACAGACATTCCAGAATACATTTTTAAAAAGGTCTGAATCAAATAAGAGGGACGAATACTTTCCCCTTTTTGATTCATTTTTGCGTAGGAAAGATATAAATAATCCTTTGGCTTTGTCAACTGCATATACAGATAGAAACGCTGCATAAATGACTGCTCTTTCACCGTTGGCGCCAACACAATTTCATTTTGATACATGGCTTCTCTCTCAAGTTCCGAGAAAACGCCTTTATTGGAAGCTTTCTTCGGTATTTTTCCGTCATTTACCCCCACTACAAACAGTACTTTCACATGCTCTACACGGCTTCGTTCCAGCTCTCCTATGGTAACCACGTCAGTGCCTGCTGGAATTACACCAATTCGCACTTCCCCTATACCTGCTTCTAAAATATCACGGTAATCTTCTATAGTTATGCGTTCTTCACCCAGAAGTTCTACCATTTCTTCTAAAACCTGCATCACTTTTTCATAAACCTGATGGTACTCTTTTGCCAGAGAAGGATTTCCCTGACTTTCAAAAAATTCTTCATATTCCACCAATCGTTTTGTAACCTGAAACTGCTCTAAAAAGTGATACAGACATACTGTTTTTTCTGTCACAGATTTCTGCTTACTGCGCATGCATTTATAAAAATCTCCGGCAGTAAAAAAGGATAAGAATTTTTCCCGCAAACCATTTATATACTCTAACTGTTCTGCATCCATGTTTTTCAACGGACGCACCCATTTTTCACGATATTTTTTTATTCCACGAATACCATTCCCACGAACGTAGTTTTCCAAAATGTCAATATCTTCCCAAGAAAAATCATGAAAACCTGTTTTTAAGAAACGGAAAACGCTTTCGTATTTGAAGTCCTGCATTACAACTTCCAACACTGCACGGATAAATTCAATCAACACATTATTCATCAATGGTCTTTTAGCGTCTAAGAATACCGGAATATCGTATTTTGCAAAGATTTTTTCTATATATCCCATATATTCTTCGGTATCGCCTGCAATAATTGCCATATCCTTATAGTAATAGCCCTTTCTTGTAAGCTTCACAATTTCTCTGGCACAAAACTCCAATTCTTCACAAGGATTCACAGCCCCATGTACGCTAATTGCATCCTGCGGCTTTTCATATGCTTTTTTCTGATAACGGAAGAAATTTTGCTCCAAAAAAGCCATTGGCGAGTTATTTTCATAACGCTTTACCTGCCTTTCCTGTAGGCGTATGTCAGCTTCCCTTGGGATTCTTTGTTCTTCTGCCACTTTACACAAGGTCTGAACCATCACCTTACTCATATAAAACAATTCATATGGTTTTCCCTGTTTTTCCAAGTCTTCTCCATACCCTAATGTTACTGTAACCATAACTTTTCTTGCGTGAAGCAGTAACTTTTCTAATACATCCATCTGCACTGGAGTAAATCCGGTATAACCGTCCAACACAATGGTGCTGTTTTTAATTTTTTCCGATTTTTCTATAATAGTCGCTAACACTTTCAGCAATTCTTCGGCAGTAATGTATTTTTCTTTCCGATATTCCTCAAAGCTTTGATACACTTTCTTGATATCCTGCAGCTTATACTGTAAAAGCTTTCTGTTTTCAAACAGACCTTCCATTGCTTCGATATTTTCAGGTGCAATTCCGTACTGCATAAATTCCGAAATCACAGACTTTACTTCATTAATATAACCGTTCTTTTTTAATTCATTTCCAATCACCTTAAATTCGTCTTTTGTGTCGTTAGCTACTTTTCGAATCAAAAGGCTCTTTCCCAAATCGTCTAACGTTGGCAAATTTAATGTTCCTGTTTCTTCCATAATATTGTACGCCAGTCTTGCAAAACTAAGCACTTCAATATTCATGATTCCGCCCCGCTTATGGCGCTTCACCAACTCCATTTCCGTTTGCAGGGTAGACTGCTCCGGAACAATAAAAATGAAATTTTCATTTTCGTGTTCCATTGATTTTTTTATAATTTCTTCATATAAATAATGGGACTTCCCGGAACCGGACTGTCCTATGATAAATTGTAAACCCATACTCCGCTCCTTCACTTACAATTTTTGTATGTGCACTTATGCAAAAATAACGGTAGATAAACTACCACATATATTGCTCGTTCATTACATACACTGATTTTACTTGCTATTTCATAGTTAATCAATACAAAATATATAGTTAGATATTGACAGAAGTTTTTCCTCTATTATTATTTGATTTACAAGAAATGTTTTCTATTTCAACATTAAAATATACTTAACCGGGGAGCCGGTGGGGCGATGTTCCAGCCACCTACTAGAAAAGGGGGTTGGTGCCAATGATTACATATACCGAATTATTTCAATTTGTAATTATGCTTTGTGCAGTTATAACTCTTGTTGTTAATCTCACACACAAAAAATAGAGCCCTCACCCTCGCAAAGTGTAGCTCTATTTTTTAGAAACATATTACCGGGGTGGCTAGGCTGCATCTAGCTTCCGGCTCTCTTGTTAAGTATATTATATCCAATACGCAAACTATTTGCAACAATAAATGCAAAAAGTTCTCTATTCTTCTGCCGTTGTCACGCCTTCTCCATAAACAGCTTCCTTGAAGGCTGCAATATTTGCATCCATATCTAACTGTAATACAGACATTCCACTGATTGTTGCATTTTTCCAAGTTCCGTCTGCCGGAATATGAATCTGTTCCATATCGTAACCTACATATGTTACTGCTTTCATAACAAATAAGGTAAGTTCAGAATGTTTCATATTGGTTTTTACGTTTGGCATAACAGAGTCCATGATTTTTGTAATCGCTGTTGGTCCTGCTGTTTTCGCCTTATCCACAACTGCAGTGATAATTTCACGCTGTCTTTCTGTTCTCTGGAAATCTGTACCAATATATCGGATTCTTGCATAACTTAATGCCTGTTTTCCACTGAGAGTCTGAACGCCTGCGGATGTCAAATATCCATCCCCAAATTCTTTTCCTAACAACTCATTTGTTTCATTTAAATAAGCATTTACCCATTCTTTTTCTTCTTCAGATACATCAATTTCCACGCCTCCTACCGCATCTACGATATCGATAAAGGAGAAGAAATCCACTTTTACATAAGAATCGATAGGAATTTTAAAGTTCTGTTCAATGGTCTGTATCAGCAAATCTTCCTGTCCATAGGAGTAAGCCGCATTGATACGGTTAGAACCATGTCCCGGAATTTCCACATAACTGTCACGAAGAATGGAAGTCATAACAATTCTGTTTTTCTTAGCGTTAATGGATAACACAATCATACTGTCAGAACGTCCATCTTCATCGCTGCTTCTGGCATCTGTACCAATCAAAAGAATGTTCTTTACACCACTTACTTTTTCCACGTCGCTTGGACGTACATAATCAGTTTCCATGGTTTCATAATCCACTTTTCCCACCATGGCATAAATGCCTCCATATACCAATCCAAACAACACTGCAACCACAACTGCAATTTTAATCACTTTTCGCTTTAATTTCTTTTCTGCTTTGGATGATTTTTTCTTTCCATTCTTTTTCTTTGACATTTCCTCATCTCCCGTTGCACGAGATTTCCTGTTACTCTGCTCTCTGTAAGGTCTTCGTTCCGGATTTTCCTGTCTTTCCAAACGTTTTTCCTGATTCCGGTATCTGTCTGCTGACCGTTGGTCATTTCGGCTTCGTTCCTCGCTTCTTTCATACATATCTGTATTTAACTCGCGGTTTCGGCTGCTTCCATACATATCTGTATTTAACTCACGGCTTCGGCTGCTTCCGTACATATCTGTATTTAACTCACGGCTTCGGCTGCTTCCATTACTTGATTCTGTTCTTACTTCCCGAATCAATTCTTCTGTATTTTTCTCAAGATTCTCTGTAAGGTCAATTAAATTAAAATCATCTTTTCTACTCATACGAATCACCTTTTATTTTAATGTGTCTGCAAGTTTCCCTTTCATTCTCTGCAATGCATTGTCAACGGATTTTTCGCTTTTTCCTAATATCTTTGCAATTTCTTTATAAGAAATTCCCGAAATATATAAATCCAGCACTTCTTTTTCCATAAAGCTTAGTTTTTGCTCGATAACCTCTGCCAGTTGTTCTAAATCTTCTCTGCCAATCACCAGTTCTTCCGGTGTTTTGTCTAGAGATTTCAACACATCCATCAGTTCTCCTTCTTCTTCCTCGCCACCAATCATCGTGTGAAATGAAATATAGGTATTTAATGGTGCATGTTTCTGTCTTCCGGCTGCTTTCATGGCAGAATACATCTGTCTTGCAATGCACAATTCCGCAAAAGCATAAAAACTGTAATCCTGTCCGCACTCAAAATCCCTGATTGCTTTAAACAGACCTATCATACCCTCCTGAATTAAATCATCGTTATCTCCGCCCAGAATGTACAATGCCTTTGCTTTCTTTTTGACCAGATACTTATATTTATCCATAATATAATCGGTCAGTTCCTGTTCTCCCGCCTGAATCCGTCGGATAATTTCCTCATCTTCTCTTTCTATTCTCCCCATGCCTCATCCTCTATTTATTTTGATTCCAACGCTGTCTTACAATTTCATAGGCAAGCACACCTGCTGCCACAGATGCATTTAATGAGTCAATATCTCCCTTCATCGGAATGGAGGTAATATAATCACATTTCTCTTTTACCAGACGGCTGACGCCTTCTCCTTCGTTTCCGATCACCAGTCCAATCGGTCCTGTTAAATTGGTACGGTACATTACTTCACCGCCCATATCTGCACAAGCAAACCAAATTCCCTGCTCTTTTAATTCATCAATGGTTTTGCCAAGGTTTGTAACTTTTGCAACCGGTGTGTAATTCAATGCACCTGCTGAAGTTCTGGCAACGGTTGCTGTCAATCCCACCGCTCTGTGCTTTGGAATAATTACTCCATGAGCTCCCGCTAAATTGGCAGTTCGAATAATCGCTCCTAAATTGTGAGGGTCTTCAATGCCATCTAACAGAAAAATAAATGGCGGTTCATTTTTTGCCTTTGCGTTTTCCAAAATATCTTCTACCGTAGCATAATCATAAGCTGCCGCATAGGCAATTACTCCCTGATGCTTTCCGGTTTCTGACATCTGGTCCAAACGCTCTTTTTTTACATACTGAATCAATGTATCCTTTTTCTTTGCTTCTCTTACAATAGAAAGAATCGGTCCGTCCTTACAGCCATCTAAAATAAACAGCTTGTCTATGGTTTTTCCGGAACGAAATGCTTCCATACAAGCATTTCTTCCTTCGATCGTAAATTCTTCATATCTCATGTTTTTATCACCTTTCTATAAATGCAGTTTCGCACGCACTAATCCTTCTTTCATCAAATAAACCATACGCTCCCACTGGTTGTCCAGATATAAATATCCCATCAACGCTTCAAATCCCGTAGCTTTACGGTAATCTTGCATGGTTGCATTCTTTGCCATAGTGGCTGATTTGGCATTTCTGCCCCGTTTGTACACTGCCATTTCTTCTTCTGTAAGAATTTCCAGCAAACCATCTATCATGGCAGACTGAGCAGCAGCCTTTACCAGACTGCTGGTCTTCTTATGTAATTTATTTGCCTGGGTATTTCCTCTGTTTACCACAACAGTACGAATTACCAAGTCATAAATGCCATCTCCTATGTAAGCAAGCACCAGCGGTGAATAACTTTTGGCACTGGCATCTTTCATCTGAAAGTTTTCCTTTAATAATTCATCTAAGCTCTTTTCCATTGAACTCCCTCGCGTGTATCTTTTAAGATAATTCCTTTTTCCAGTAAAATATCTCTGATTTCATCTGCTCTTGCAAAGTTCTTTTCTTTTCTTGCTGCCTGACGCTCTGCAATCAACTGTTCAATTTCTTCATCCAGAATTTCTTCCTTCTGCTCTAAAATAATTCCAAGTACATTAGAAAGTTCATGTAATGTTTTCTGGAAAGCTTCCACTAATTCTTTGGAGCTGTCTTCTTTTGCCTCGATATTGATGAATTTTACAAATTCAAAAATAGCGGAAATGGCATCTGCAGTATTAAAGTCATCTTCCATTGCTGCTTCGAATTTTTCTACAAATTCTTTCTGACCTTCTAACAGCTTCTTTTCCTCTTCTTTTAAAGTTCCTTCTGACCTTTCTGCCAGATTTTTCAAACGTTCTGCAGAATTCACAATTCTCTCCAAGCCGTTTTTAGAGCTTTCCATCAAATCTGCACTGAAATTTAACGGACTTCTGTAATGAGCGCTTAACATAAAGAAACGTAATATCTGTAAATCATACTTTTCGCCAATCTCTCTTACGGTAAAGAAATTTCCAAGAGATTTAGACATCTTCTTGTTATTGATATTTAAAAATGCATTGTGCAGCCAATATTTTGCAAATTCTTTGCCGTTGGCAGCTTCACTTTGTGCAATTTCGTTTTCATGATGTGGGAATACCAAATCCTCTCCACCTGCATGAATATCAATGGTTTCACCCAAATATTTTTTAGACATTACAGAACATTCAATATGCCATCCCGGACGTCCCTGTCCCCATGGAGATTCCCAGTATGGTTCTCCATCTTTTTTCGGTTTCCAAAGCACAAAGTCCATGGCATCTTCTTTCTGTTCTTCAATGGCAATACGCTTTCCTGCTTCCAGTTCATCCAAATTTTTCTTAGAAAGCTTACCGTAACCATCGAATTTACGTGTACGGAAATATACGGTGCCATCCACTGCATACGCATAACCTTTTTGAATCAGTTCCTCAATCATGGCAATCATTCCGTCAATTTCTTCTGTTGCCTTAGGATTCTTTGTTGCAGGCTTAATGTTTAAGTCTGCCATATCTTTTTTGCACTCTGCAATATAACGCTCGGATACTTCACTTGCGGAAATTCCTTCTTCGATGGATTTATTGATAATCTTATCATCTACATCTGTAAAATTGGATACATAATTTACTTCGTATCCCTTATATTCAAAATAACGTCTTACGGTGTCAAATACAATCATCGGTCTTGCATTTCCAATGTGAATGTAATTGTACACCGTAGGACCACACACGTACATTCTCACTTTACCTTCTTCGATTGGTACAAATTCTTCTTTCTTTTTACTAAGGGTATTGTATAATTTCATTTTCGTTCTCCTTATTTTTCTTTTTCTAACCGTTTAAGTTCTGCTTCTAATTCCACAATGCGTTTGCAAAGACAGTCATTGCTCTTGCGCAATTCTGTAATTTCCACCTGAACAGGATCCGGTAAATCCACCTGATTCAAATCGCTTCTTGGAATCGATACGTTGTTTCGCTTCACCACATGTCCCGGCACACCAACTACTGTAGAATTTGGCGGAACTTCTTTTAACACCACAGAGCCTGCACCTACTTTGGAATTTTCTCCTACGGTAAAAGAACCGATAATCTTGGCACCTGCGCTTATCATTACGTTATCCTCGATGGTAGGATGACGTTTCCCTGTTTCCTTACCGGTACCGCCTAGAGTAACTCCCTGATATAAGGTTACATTGTCACCTACAATGGCGGTTTCTCCAATAATAACACCGCTTCCATGGTCGATAAACAGTCCCTTACCTATGGTTGCTCCCGGATGTATTTCAATTCCTGTTTTACGAACTGCACGTTGTGACACCCATCTTGCCCAGAAATAATGCTTTCTTAAATAAAGCTTATGGGCCAGTCGGTAATGCAACATCACTTTAAAACTTGGATACAGCAACACTTCCATAGTAGAATGTAATGCCGGATCTCGTTCTTTGATTACCTGAATTTCCTCTTTAATGTTTTTTATAATTCCCATCTATATCACTTCCTATTTCAAGGTCTTTCTACACAAAAAACCGCAGACAGTCATCTCTGCTTAGAGACGAATTTATCCGCGGTTCCACTCTATTAGAGGATTGCTCCTCCACCTTTCAACACGTAACGTGTGCATACGTTCTTAACTAACAGCTTACGCCTTCATTAAAACAGCTCCCGGTCGCACTTTCTTTATCTCTCCTGCCGGAAATGCTTTCAGCCCATGACATTTCCTCTCTGATGCATTCTTGATAAATACTCTTACCGTTCAACGCTTTTACTCTCTTTAGTTGCTTACTTTAGTCTATGCAAAAATCAAACTTTTGTCAATATCAAACTATCTCATTTAAGAAAATTTTTAAGTTTTGGAAAGTTTTTCTTGTGATTTCTTCGATTGTAAATACAGGGATGTTTTTCTCTGTTTCTTTTGCATTCTGTAACTTTTCAGCTCTAACAAAGTAATTCTCTCCCCGTTTTTGCACGGACAATGTGTATTTCCCTTGATTCTCTTCAAAATAAGAATCCACAATTTCTATCAACGGATGATTTTCTATCCACTGCTTTTCTTCTGCTGTCAATGAAATCAATTCTGCCAATCCAGTAACGTCCGTAATTCGCACCATAATACAAGGAAAAACCGTATTCACCGGTAATGTGTCTTCCCGAAATTCTCCGCCAAACAGCTTCACTTCCTTAAGGGAGCCATAATTCTCCAAAATCGTTTTGAGAATTTCTATTTCCACAGTATCATCGCAGACCAGTTCCCGTAACTGCAATTCTTCTTCCTTAGTAAAAAAGCAATAACCACAAAGTTCATCTGTGTCGCAAAATTTTGCCAGAAAAATACCGCCCTGCTGACTGCATTGTTCTTTCAGCAGGCGAGTGTAATAAGCTTTATCGCGTTTTGCAAATAGCTGATAGCGTTTTTGCAACTCACTTTGTGAATATTTTATCAATTCTGCAAGTGCAGCTTCTTTTTTTTGTTGGGATGTAGCCTCTGTAATTTCTTCTATATATATGGAAGAAACTGCCATACCTTTTTGCCTGTTTGACATTGCTTCTTCCAACATCTCCCTGTTTATCCGATAATCCTTCCGCCCATATACTGTCACAAAATCAAACGGGCGATAAATCGCTTCTTTGGCGGGCATCAAAAATACAAAGGGGCATCCCTGTTCTCTTGCCTTGTGTAATGATTGCTGCAAAAGCCTTGTCATTCTGCCTTGATGCCTGTATTCTTCTTTCGTTGCCACTGCCACAATATAATCTGAGATACATGTGGCATTTCCCAGACACAATTTATATGGATTCAACTGAAGCATGGAAACAAGTATTTCGTCCTGAAAGCTTCCTAATATTACGTTATCTTTCCATTTTTCACCATAATAGTAATCAAGAAATTCTTTTGTATCCTCTACAAATATTTGTTCCCAAAGCTTTCTGCTCTGCTGTTTTTCCCTGTAGGTCAATTCTCTTTCCATAATTTACTTGTTTGGACATCCCTGACAGCCTGTACAATTTCTTTCCTGCATCACGTCATCGTACATATAATTTTCCACGGTATTTAACGCACAAATTGCCTGTGAAGAAATTCCCTTCATTTCTCCGGTAAATCCAAGTCCTTCTTCTGTGGTTGCCTTCACGTTGATTCTATTGATATCAATTTTCAATGCGTTTGCGATATTTTCACGCATCTGTGGTATATGTGGAAGCATCTTTGGCTTCTGGGCAATAATGGTTGCATCTATGTTTTCAATCACATACAATTTTTCTTCCAAAAGTTCTCTTACATGTTCCATCAATTTTATACTGGAAATACCTTTGTACTTTTCGTCAGTATCCGGAAAATGTTTCCCGATATCTCCCAATGCCGCTGCTCCTAATAAGGCATCCATAATAGCATGCAGCAACACGTCTGCATCTGAATGACCTAATAAGCCCAATTCATAATCTATCTTCACACCGCCAAGAATCAAATCTCTTCCTTCCACCAGACGGTGTACATCATATCCCATTCCAACTCTCATATATTTTTCCTTTCTTAACTTTCACTGGCACAAAACCATTTTTCACAAGTTCTCTTATATAAAAATACACGTTTTTCTAAAATTCTGCAATCTACTTTTGCATTTTATTTCTTAATGATAACTTTTTTCGCATTAGAGTACTTTCCATATACTTTTCTCTTTGTGCTGTCATACTTATATGCCCGCACTCGCACATAATATGTTTTTCCCTTTTTTAACTTCTTTATAGTATATGTGGTTTTGGAAGTGGTAAGCTTCTTCGCCTTTTTAAATTTCTTATTCTGTCCGTAAGAAATTTCATACCCTTTCGCTCCCGAAACCTTCTTTAAAGTAACTTTTACTTTCTTAGTGCCACTGTTTTTCACAGATTTTAATGCAGCTTTGACTACTTCTACCTTATCCCACTTTGCATACAAGGTAAGATTACCCTCGGTATTTGCTGAAATCTCCATAACTTTATTCTTGAAAGCACTGTCTAAATACCAGCCGCCAAAGCTGTAGCCTTTAAGGGATGGATCGTACAATTTCGCTCCTTTGGCTGTATAAGTCTTCGGATTCTTTGTATTGTTCTTTCCACCTTGCATTTGATATTTTATGGAATAGCTCTCTGCTTTTGGTGTTGTAGTTGGTATGTTCGTCACATCGAGAGCTCTACTTGGCTCCGGTGTAACCGATGGTGTAATTTCTTCCTTTGTGTAAATATATTGTTCATCCACACCAGTAACTACCACCTTGGTATCGCAGAATACCTGATAAAGTTCCTCACAATCATCGCATTTTATCTCTGAAATCTGATTATTGCTGCAATTTACCGTCTGCAGCTTAGAAAAACCGCTCAAATCCAGGGTCCCGGTTATTTCATTATTATTACAGGATAAAAACGTCAGTGACTCACACCCGGAAACATCCAGTGAAGCTAATTTTCCATTGTCACATTCTAACAATTCCAGTTTATCACAGCCTTGTATTTGCAAAGAAGATATCTGACTATCTCCACAGCAAATACTAGTGATATTCGGTGTCTTTGTAAAATCCAGAGCTTCTATATTATTTTCCCCGCAATAAATTTCCTGTAACGCAGTCACCTCTGTTAAATCCAGTTCCTGTAACTGGTTGTTATGGCAATCTAAATACTGTAAAGCGTTCTTCCCTTGCAAATTCAATGTTGTCAACTGATTATCACTGCAAATCAGACTTTCCATACTGTCATTTTCCTGTATATCAATATTCGTTATTTTATTTTTGGAACAATCCAGAGAAACCAGCGATTCACAGCCCTTTAATTTTAACTGAGTCAACTGATTTTTTCCACAATTTAAATTCTTTAACTTAGTAAAGATTTCAATTCCCTCCAGACTCTCAATTCCCTTTTGAAACAGATTCATGGATTCGCAGGATTCTATCTCATTTTCTTCCAAGATTTTATTTTGATTTAAATCAACATATTCTTCTACATGAGTTCTAAATTTCTCATCCGGAAATACCCTTTCTTCGATGGCAATGTTCTCTTCTCCGTTGCCCTCTGCCTTTACTGTTATCCCTTCCATTGTCCCCATAGATACGCAACTCATAAAAATGGCTGTGCTCAGGGCAATGATTTCTTTTTTCTTCATGTATTTATACTCCTCCCCAATGTATTTTTCTATGGATAGTATACGGTAAAATGCGGGGATTTGCAATTTTTTCAAATAAATTGTTGCATTTGTATATGTAATATGCTATACTTCTCTTTGTCGAGTAACGACATGCTGGCATGGCACAGTCGGTAGCGCACTTCATTGGTAGTGAAGAGGTCACGGGTTCGATTCCCGTTGCTAGCTTAA
>CAYVCL010000040.1:0-27362 GCA_964450185.1 uncultured Lachnospiraceae bacterium
TTTTGAAAAATTTGACAAAAAAAATAAGCCATAAATGGCTTGAATACTAGGATTGCGTGAAAATATGTTATTATACAAGTGTCAAAGACCCGTGTAGAATACTCACGCGAAGCATTTGCAGAAGCCCAGAAAGAAAAACCATTGGGATTTTTCATGGATTTTTAAGCGGGAACACCGGAAAAAATAAAAAACACTTGAATTGAGTAATGAAAAGTGTTATACTACATAAGATGATTATAAAGAATGCAGCATGAGAGTGGGCGATACGTCCACTCTTATTTATGTATTGCAGAATAAGAACTGAAACTTCCAGCATAATAGAAAGAAGGGATTACGTGTCAAAAAAGGAACAATATGAAGAAAGAACCGAAAGCCTGATTATGCCTATCATAGAGGAACATAATTTTGAACTGGTTGATGTGGAATATGTAAAAGAGGGCGGAAACTGGTATTTGAGAGCTTATATTGATAAAGAAGGCGGCATTACCGTGGATGACTGTGAAGTAGTCAGCCGTGCATTGGGAGAACTGCTAGATAAAGAAGACTTTATTGAGGAAGCTTACATTCTTGAAGTGAGTTCACCGGGACTTGGAAGACCACTGAAAAAAGAAAAAGATTTTGCGCGCAGCATTGGCGAAGAAGTGGAAGTAAGAACTTATCGCGCCATCAACAAAAGCAAAGAATTTATTGGACTTTTGAAAGCCTATGATAAGGAAAGTGTAACATTACAGCTGGATGAAGAAAATGAAATGACAATATCAAGAAGCGATATTGCACTGATTCGATTAGCATTTGATTTTTAGTATAAAGTTAAATTAGGAGGATAAGAAAAAAATGAACACAGAACTTTTAGAAGCATTAAACACACTGGAAAGAGAAAAAGACATCAGCAAGGAAACTATGCTGGAAGCCATTGAAAATTCTCTTATCATTGCGTGTAAGAATCATTTCGGAAAGTCTGATAATATTAAAGTAGAAATCAATAAAGACAACGGTGAATTCAGCGTATATGCAGAAAAAACAGTTGTAGAAGAAGTAGAAGACAATACACAGGAAATCAGTTTGGTAGATGCAAAACTTATCAATTCTAAATATGAATTGGGAGATATTGTAAATATCGAAGTAAAATCCAAAGAATTTGGTCGTATTGCAACACAGAGTGCGAAAAATGTAATTTTACAGAAAATTCGCGAAGAAGAAAGAAAAGTTCTTTACAATCAGTATTACGGAAAAGAAAAAGACGTGGTAACAGGTATTGTACAGCGTCAGGTTGGCAAAAATATTAGCATTAACCTTGGTAAGGCAGATGCTATGTTAAATGAAAACGAACAGGTAAAAGGCGAAGTATTTATGCCAACAGAAAGAATTAAAGTATATATTTTAGAAGTAAAAGATACACCTAAGGGACCACGTATTTTGGTATCCAGAACACATCCGGAATTAGTAAAACGTTTGTTCGAAGCGGAAGTGACAGAAGTAAAAGACGGAACAGTAGAAATTAAGAGCATTGCCAGAGAAGCAGGCTCCAGAACAAAGATTGCAGTATGGTCCAACAATCCGGATGTAGACCCAGTAGGTGCATGCGTTGGTATGAATGGTGCCAGAGTCAATGCCATTGTAAACGAGTTACGTGGAGAAAAGATTGATATTATCAACTGGAGCGAAAATCCGGCTGTATTGATTGAAAACGCATTAAGTCCTGCAAAAGTAGTTTCTGTAATTGCAGATGCAGATGAAAAGACAGCCAGAGTTGTGGTACCTGATTATCAGTTATCCTTAGCGATTGGTAAAGAAGGACAGAATGCAAGACTTGCAGCAAGATTAACAGGATTCAAGATTGATATTAAGAGTGAATCACAGGCAAAAGAAGCTGGTGATTTTGAAATGACAGAAACTGCAGCAGAAGAAGTGGAAACACTGGAATTTTCAGAAGAATTCAGTGAAAGTGAAGAATAAAATTTGGGAAGTGATTCTTTGAGTACAACGAAAAAAATACCGCTCCGCAAATGCATTGGCTGTGGAGAGATGAAAGATAAACGAGAATTGCTGAGAGTGTTAAAGACAAGCGAAAATGAAATTGTACTTGACACTACCGGAAAAAAGAATGGCCGAGGAGCATATCTTTGCTATAAGCAGGAATGTTTGAGTCAGGCAGTGAAAAATAAAGGACTGGAGCGTTCATTTAAAATGCCGGTCAGCAAGGATATATACGAAAGTCTGAAAAAGGAGTTTGATGCACTTGGCACAAAATAATAAAGTAACTTCATTGTTGGGGCTGGCAACAAAGGCAGGAAAGATATCCAGCGGTGAATTTATGACGGAAAAAATGGTAAAAGCAGGAAAGGCATATCTTGTGATGGTAGCGGAAGATGCCTCTGATAATACCAAAAAGAAATTTGAAAATATGTGTGAATTTTATGAAGTGCCAATCTGCTTTTTCAGCGAAAAAGAAAGCTTAGGTCACGCAATGGGAAAAGAGCTTAGAGCCTCTCTTGCAGTAGTGGATGAGGGATTTGCGAAGGCAATAAAGAAGCAATTAGCACAAACAACAACTGAATAATGGAGGTATTAAGTATGTCAAAAATGCGAGTACATGAATTGGCAAAAGAATTAGCCAAAGAAAGCAAAGAGATAATAAATATATTAAGAGAACAAGGCATAGAAAAGAAAACTATGAGCTGTGTAGAAGATAATGAAATAGCACTTGTAAAGAAAGCACTGGGGATAGGTGTAGAAGAAAGAAAAAGTGAACCACAGCAGGAAAAGAAAAATATTACTCAGGTATTTAATCCGCAAAATAGCCAGAATCCAAAGAACGAAAAGAAAAATGCACAGAATAAGAGCGGCGGAAAAGATAATAAAAAACCACAGGATAATAACGGCAAAAAGCAGGATAATAATAAAGGAAACAAAAACGATAAAAAAGATAAAGCAAAAGAACAGAATAATCAGGGAAAACAAGGAAAGCAGGATAATAAGAATAATGCCCAGCCAAAAGCTGTTGCAGCGGAAAAAGAAGAAACTATTAAGACGATTACAATTCCGGAAAATCTTACGATCAAAGAACTTGCAGATAAGTTAAAGGTTCCACCAGCAGCACTTGTGAAAAAGTTGTTTATGCAGGGAACAATGGTTACTGTGAATCAGGAAATCGATTTCAATATGGCAGAAGAAATCGCATTAGAATACAATGTAATCTGCGAACCGGAAGAAAAGGTAGATGTAATTGCTGAACTTTTAAAGGAAGAAGAAGAAAACGAAGCAGAGTTAGTTGCAAGACCACCGGTAGTATGTGTTATGGGGCATGTAGACCATGGTAAAACATCACTTCTGGATGCTATCCGTGATACTAATATCAGTGATAGAGAAGCAGGTGGTATCACACAGCATATCGGTGCTTATGTGGTACAGTGCAACGGACAAAACATTACATTCCTTGATACTCCAGGACACGAAGCATTTACAGCAATGCGTATGCGTGGTGCAAATGCAACAGATATTGCGATTTTGGTAGTAGCTGCCGATGACGGTGTTATGCCACAGACCATCGAAGCGATTAACCATGCCAAAGCAGCTGGAACAGAAATCATTGTTGCAATCAACAAGATTGATAAGCCAAGTGCAAATATCGAAAGAGTAAAACAGGAGCTTTCCGAACACGAACTGATTGCAGAAGACTGGGGTGGAAGCACCATTTTCGTACCAGTTTCCGCACGTACACGAGAAGGTATCGAAGAATTGTTGGAAATGATTCTGTTAACAGCAGAAGTAAGCGAATTAAAGGCAAATCCAAAACGTGCAGCCAGAGGTCTTGTTATCGAAGGTGAATTGGACAAAGGAAAAGGTCCGGTTGCTACTGTATTAGTACAGAAGGGAACATTAAGAGTAGGTGACCCAATCGCGGCTGGTTCCTGTTATGGTAAAGTACGTGCCATGATGGATGATAAGGGAAGACGTGTGAAAGAAGCAGGTCCATCTACACCAGTAGAAATCTTAGGTTTAAGCGATGTGCCGAATGCAGGAGAAATTTTCGTGTCCCCTGCATCTGACAAAGAAGCAAGAAACTTTGCAGAAACATTTATTTCTGAAGGCAGAGAAAGAATGTTGGAAGAAACTAAGAATAAGATGTCCTTAGACGATTTATTCTCACAGATTCAGGCAGGTAATGTAAAAGAATTGAACATTATCGTAAAAGCAGACGTACAGGGTTCTGTAGAAGCAGTAAAACAGAGTCTTGTGAAGCTTTCCAACGAAGAAGTTGTAGTAAAAGTAATCCATGGCGGTGTAGGTGCTGTAACAGAATCTGACGTAAGTCTTGCAGCAGCTTCCAATGCAATTATTATCGGATTCAATGTAAGACCGGACCCGGTTGCAAAAGCTACTGCTGACAGAGAAGGTGTAGACTTAAGATTATACCGTGTTATCTACAATGCAATCGAAGATGTAGAAGCAGCTATGAAGGGTATGTTAGAACCAATCTACGAAGAAAAAGTAATTGGTCATGCAGAAGTTCGCCAGACATTCAAAGCTTCCGGTGTTGGTACTATCGCAGGTTCTTATGTATTAGACGGTGTATTTGAAAGAGATTGTCTTACACGTATTACAAGAGATGGCGATTTGATTTTCGAAGGAGCCTTAGCTTCTCTTAAGAGATTTAAGGATGATGTAAAAGAAGTAAAAACAGGATACGAGTGTGGTCTTGTATTTGAAAAATTCAATGATTTAAAAGAAGGCGACATAGTAGAAGCTTATAAAATGGTAGAGGTGCCAAGATAATGAGAAAAAACAGCATTAAGAATACAAGAATTAATGGAGAAGTACTTAAAGAATTAAGTAATATTATTCGAAATGAAATAAAAGATCCGCGTATTCACCCAATGACAAGTGTGGTATCTGTGGAAGTTGCTCCAGATTTAAAGAGTGCAAAAGCATATATCAGTGTTCTTGGTGATGAAGAAGCGAAAGCAAATACAATCAAAGGGTTAAAGAGTGCTGCAGGAGTTATCCGCAGCAAACTTGCCCATTCCATCAATTTGAGAAATACACCGGAAATTACATTCATATTGGATCAGTCCATTGAATACGGTGTAAACATGGCAAAATTAATTGATGATGTAAATAAATAGGTTCCCCTCTTTTGGGGAACCAAAAGAAAAGTAAGAGTATATATGAAGGGGTGGAAACATATGAATAATCTTGAAAACATGCTTTCTGGCGTGAAAAGCGTAGCAATCAGCGGTCATGTAAGACCGGACGGTGACTGTGTAGGTTCCTGTCTTGGATTGTACAATTACATAAAGGAGAATTTTCAGGACATTCAGGTAACGGTATATTTAGAACAGCCATCAAAGGTGTTTGGCTTTTTACAGGGAGCAGAGAATATTTGCAGTGAAGATGGGAAAGATGCATCATACGATTTATTTTTCGCATTGGACTGTGGTGATAAAGAAAGACTGGGGAAATTTGCAAAATATTTTGATGCAGCCAGTCATACCATTTGCATAGACCATCATATCAGCAATGTGGGATTTGCAGATGAAAATTATATCAAAGGGGAACTGAGTTCTACCTGCGAATTTTTATGTGAATTTATGGACGCGGATAAAATCAGCGTAGAAGCAGCAAAATGTTTGTATACGGGAATTGCCCATGACACCGGTGTATTCCAGTATTCCAACACAACATCCAAGACTTTAAATACCGTTGGAATGTTAATTGATAAAGGATTCGATTTTACGAAGATAATTGATGAAACCATTTATCAGAAAACATACAAACAAAAACAGATTACAGGCCGTGCATTGTTAGAAAGTATTATGGTGCTGAATGGCAAGGTGATTTTTAGCGTAGTCCATGAGAAAGACATGGAATTTTATGGCGTGACACCGCAGGATTTGGATGGTATTGTAAGCCAGCTTCGCACCACAGAAGGGGTGGAAGTTGCCATTTTCCTATATGAATTATCACCACAAGTATACAAAGTAAGTATGCGCTCCAATCAGTATGTAAATGTCAGTGAAATTGCGGGATATTTCGGTGGCGGAGGTCACATTAGAGCGGCAGGCTGCACTATGCAGGGAAGTATGCATGATGTTATCAATAACCTGACAGGGCATATTGAAAAACAGCTTCCGGCTGAAAATTAAGATAAAGAGGAAAGTAACGTGTACAACGGAATCATAAATGTTTATAAAGAAAAAGGTTTTACCTCCCATGATGTGGTGGCGAAACTGAGAGGAATATTAAAACAGAAAAAAATAGGTCATACCGGAACTTTAGACCCGGAAGCCGAAGGAGTTTTGCCGGTTTGTGTAGGAAAGGCAACCAAGCTTTGCGATTTGCTCACAGACAAAGATAAAACTTATGAGGCATGTCTTAGACTGGGAATCCAGACAGATACACAGGACATGACAGGAAAAGTTTTAAAAGAAGCAGAGGTGTCCGTTTCGGAAGAAGAAGTGAAAGAAGCAATCCTTTCATTTGTAGGTGATTATGATCAGATTCCGCCTATGTATTCAGCGCTGAAAGTAAACGGCAAAAAACTTTATGAATATGCCAGAGAAGGAATCGAAGTGGTACGTGAGCCGAGAAAGGTAACGATTTATTCCATAGAGATAAAAAAAATAGAACTTCCGAGAGTATGGTTTAGCGTGGAATGTTCCAAGGGAACCTACATCCGTACTTTATGTAATGATATCGGTGAAAAACTGGGATGTTTGGGATGCATGGAAACATTAATGCGAACCAGAGCAAGCGTTTTTAAACTGGAAAACAGTTTAAAACTTTCCGAAATTGAACAGCTAAGAGATGAAAATAAAATAGATACTGTGCTTTATCCAATGGATGCCATGTTTCAGCATATGGCAGGTGTTGTGGTAAAGGAGCAGTTTCATAAATTATTATATAATGGAAATCCACTGTCCTTGGATTTTCTGGAAGAAAATGATAAGAAAAGTAAACAGATTCGTGTTTATGATAAAGCAAATCATTTTATAGGAATTTATAGTTGGGACGAAAAAAAGAAGCAGTATCAACCGGTAAAATTATTTTTGCCGGTAGAAGACTGAATGTGACAGGCAAAAGGAAATAAAAAATGGAATATATCAAAGGTACAACAGAATTTAATATAGATGGTGAAAGCGTGGTAACCCTTGGAAAATTTGATGGTATTCACAGGGGACACAATAAGCTGTTACAAAAAGTGAAGGAATTAGCTGGAACTAACTACAAAACAGTAGTTTTCACCTTTGCTGTACATCCAACAGCCTATTTAAAGGGCGATAAACCAAAGAGCCTGATGACCAACCGGGAGAGATATGAATACCTTTCTCAAGGTGGATATGATTATTTGATTGAATGTCCTTTTGTAGAAAAAATTGCTTCCATGGAACCGGAAGATTTTGTGGAAGAAGTATTGATAAAACAGTTGCAGACAGCTCATGTGGTAGTAGGACCTGATTTTCACTTCGGTCACGGAAGAAGGGGAAATACAGACACTTTGAAAAAATATGAGCGTCATGGCTGCTTTCAGGTACACATAGTGACGAAAGAAACCTATGAAGGGCAGGACATCAGTTCTACACTGGTGCGAAGCGAAGTGGAAATGGGAAGAATGGAAGAAGTTACCGAACTTTTAGGACATCCTTTTACCATTGTTGGAGAAGTGGAATATGGAAGACAGCTTGGAAGAACCCTTGGAATTCCAACCACCAATATTATGCCTCCGGACAATAAGCTTCTGCCGCCGTACGGTGTGTATTTTACCAGAACCATAGTGGATGGTGTATCTTATAAAGGCATTACCAATATCGGCTGTAAGCCTACCATTGCAGAGGAATTAAGACGAGGGGTAGAAACCTTTCTCTTTGATTTTTCCGGCGATTTATATGGGAAAGTGCTTACCGTAGAATTATACAAATATCAGCGCCCGGAAATGAAATTTAAAGATGTACAGGCATTAAAAGAACAAATGGAACAAGATATTGAAAAGGCTAAGAATTATGAATATTAATTCTTAGCCTTGTTTTTAATTCCAATGTGCGGAAAGTACTTGTGCAGTATCGTTATGACGCAGTAAAATTTTATACTCCTGCTGAGCAGAAAGCACAGTGTCTTCTGGAAGTGTAAAGGTAATCTGATTAGTTTCTACCAAAGTATTATCATAACGCAAATGATAGACACCATAAGGATTGGCTTGCTCGAAACGTCCTGCGTAAGTAGAAGTTACACCAGAAGCAGAATCGGTGATTTCCAAATAAACGGTAGCGTGCTCCAGTTCTTTTGGAGTGCAATCTAAAGTTCCACAAATTTGTTGATAGCCGTTTTCTAAAGCACCTAACTGTAACGTGGCAGAAGAACTGCTTTCTATGCGTTTGCCGGTGTAGTTGTCGGAAAATTTATAAATAGCATATCCATATAACTCCTGAATCTTACTGTGTTTTACAGTAGGACTGTAGTTTTCCATAAGATAAATCTGCTTTTGGTTGATGGCATCTGTGTCCAGAACCACATAGTCTTCCATATATAAAATATCCCGATAAATATTTTGGATTCCAGCCTTTTCCTTGGCATAATTTTCCTGAGGAGAACAACTAAACCAAGCGCCGGAAAAGAAAATGTTGGAAAAGAAATTTTCCGGTGTTTTGTCAAAAATATAATAATCTCTGGAAATGCCATAAATACTGTTAACATCGCAGAAAAAGTTAAGTTCTTTACTGTTGCTAATGGAATTGATGCATTGGTATAATTCCTTGTGCATAGATTTTTCCGTACATGCTCTGGTGAGCAAAATGTCTGCATTAAAAAGAACCGTGCCGCATAAGCAACAGAGGACGCTTTGGTAAAGTTTCTTTTTCGTACAGATATATTCCGGAAAATGAGTGCATATTACAGCGATAACGGTTAGTAGATAAGTAATCCAAAGACTGTTTAGTACCCACTCGGTGATTCTGCCAATATAATGGAGATAAAAAAGCACAAAGAAAAAGGCAATGTGCGGATAGAGCAGAGTACTATAGCGTTTCTTTTTCCCCAGAAAAACACAGCACAACGTTAAAATAGTACACACCTTGAATATGGTATGGGAAATTATGTTATCGCGGATATATTTCAAAAAGTCTGTGAATGAAAAGTGGCTCCCACTGTTCATAGAAGCGACCTGCTTTAACACATCCAGTGAAAACTTTTCAGAGTCTGCAAAACACCATCGTTTTATATTTTCCACATCATTGCCGGATAAGTTTAATTGCTGATACTCAGCAAGATGTGTCTGGTAGTCCGGAATCTCATAATCGACCAGTTGGGTTCGGACTTCGTTATATTCCTGAAAATAGGAAAGTTCTTCCGTGGAAGTGTCCCACAATTTTTCTTCAAAAAGTGAAAATCCTAAAATAAAACCGAAAATAAGCACCATAGGGTAAATAAAATGGTAACAAAATGTTTTAAAGCATTTTTGTTTGACGGAGTGCAGAAATTTTAACAACCACATACCAAAGCCGAAGATGCACACCATAAAAAATGGTTGAAGGCGAATCAGACTTCCAACAAAAAGAAATAAGCCGCCCATCAGGTATTTCACTATTTTTTTCGCCCTGGTATCTGCAACCTCATCCAGCCAGTAAAATAGAATAAAGAAACCGGTCAGTGTTAAAAGAGAGGCAACTTTTGTGTACTGAAATACCACATAAAAATAGTGGGAAAATCCAACGGAAAAAAAGATGGATAACAGTACACCGGAAAGTTTATATTTTCTGATGAGTATATATTCTATCATGCAGACCGAAGCCAACAAAAAGAAATAACAAAAGAAAATATACCAATTTACATCTGGAAATAAGGTGTACCATATTTTTAAAAAGTAACCATAAAACGTGCTGACGTAAATCAAAAAGGAAGAATCACTTCCAAAACCGTTTCCTGCAATGACTCCTAGAAAAAAGTCGTCATTTGAACTGGAAACCGGATTCAAAAAAAGAATACAGTAGAGTAATATTAGTAAATTACTTAGAAAAATAATTCCTCCAAGTTTTAATTTCCCAGCGCATTTAGCGAGTGTTTCTCTCATAAAATAATCCCCTTTTGTAAAATGTTCAACGGTTACAATTATAGTGGAAAAGTAAGGGACGGTCAAATGGAAGTTGCTGAAACCAATAAGGTCAAAGAATTGACTTCCCTGACAAAATATGAGAAGATAGAAAGATAGAAAAAGAAAAGAAAAGGGGAAGATACATGAAGGTTACATATATTTATCATAGCTGCTTTATTGTGGAGTTGGATGATGAAATTCTGGTGTTTGATTATTTTATGGGGAAGATGCCGGAATTAGATAAGAATAAAAAGATATATTTCTTTGCAAGTCATAAACATCAGGATCATTTTTCTATGGATGTATTTAAATTCGCGCAGAAATATCCGAATATCCATTATATTTTTTCCAATGACATTCGAATTTCAGAAAAATATTTAGAACAAAATGGTTATTCCAAAGAATTAAAAAGTAAAATAACCACAGTGGGAAAACGTGTGGAAAAAATTGTAGATGGAGTTAAGATAGAAACATTAAAATCTAACGATGCAGGCGTTGCGTTTATTGTAACAGCAGGGGATAAATGCATTTATCATGCCGGAGATTTGAACTGGTGGCATTGGGAAGGGGAACTGGAAAGCTACAATGCGTCACTGGAATTTAAATATACCATGGAAATCGAC
This sequence comes from uncultured Lachnospiraceae bacterium, assembly GCA_964450185.1. GTDB lineage: Bacteria > Bacillota > Clostridia > Lachnospirales > Lachnospiraceae > RUG11237. Next base: position 10,708 of record CAYVCL010000040.1, read on the forward strand.
CGATTAAAGGAACGTAAAATCGATGTGGCATTTGTGCCATTGGATTCCAGATTGAACACTTCTTTTTATAAGGGAGTTGATTATTTCGCAAGAAATACCAAAGCAGATTTGATTTTCCCAATGCACATGTGGAGAAAATACGAAATCATAGAAAAATTTAAGCGAAGTGAAATTACAAAAACCTATCGTCAGAGAATAATCACGATAGAAAAAGAAAATGAAAGCTGGGTGATTGAATAGTGAGTGACGGCTGGTTTTATATAGCTGCCTTCGGTGTTGGAAGTGTTCTAGTCATTGTGAATATGATTCAGGCAGAAAGGTCACGAAAGAAACGTTTTTTTAAAAAGTTAGAGGAAGAATGGGGGAAATTCTCGGAGAGAGATTATGAGTATGAAGAATACGACTGTATATCCCATTATTACAAGTCAAAAGAATATCCTCATTATATTGATGATATTACTTGGAACGATTTGGACATGGACCGGGTTTTTAAGGCAATGAACAATACCCAGTCGTCCCTTGGGGCTGAAGTATTGTACGAAATGCTTAGAGTACCTGTTTTTGAAATGTCTGTGCTGCAGAAACGGGAAGAAATGATTCAGTATATGACAAAAAATCCCGAAATGCGAACAAAGTTACAGGTGATTTTTTCCGGAATTGGAAGAACGAAAAAGTTTTCCATAACCGATTATATAGCTCTTTTGGATGAAGTAAAGGTAAGCAGCAGTGGAAAGCATATAGCGATTGCAATGATAGCAGTGTTTGCATTTGGCAGTCTGTTTGTGAATCCTATTCTTGGAATTGCATTAATTATTTGTTCGTTTGCCTTAAGTGCAGCGACCTATTATCCGGAAAAAGGAAAGGTAGAACCATATATTACCTCTTTTGCCTATATACTTAGAATGTTAAAAGCATCAGAGCTGATACAGAAGGAAAATATAAGCCAGCTAAACAGCTATTGTGAACAGTTAAAAGAGTTGAATAAACATTTTACAGCCTTTAGAAAAAATGCCGGACTGGTTATGGGAATGAAAAACAGTGGTAGTCCGGTAGATACGATATTTGATTATGTGCGCATGCTTTTTCATGTGGATTTGTTAAAATTCAATCAGATGATTGGTATTTTAAGAAAAGAAAAAAAGAGCTGTGAGAAGATGATTGAGATTTTAGGTAGCATAGAAGCGGCGATTGCCGTTGCATCCTTCCGTGAAGCATTGCCTGCATATTCCTTACCGGAATTTGCAGATACAAAAGAATGTTTTATGGAAGCAGAAGAATTATATCACCCAATGATTTTTAATGCCGTAAGCAACAGCATAGCAATCAAAAAGGGTGCGCTGATTACCGGTTCTAATGCATCCGGAAAATCTACGTTCTTAAAGACTGTGGCAATCAATACCATTTTATCCCAGTCCATTCACACCAGTATTGCGAAACATTACAAAGCACCATTTTTCCGTGTGTATTCTTCTATGTCCTTACGGGATAATCTGGCGGGAAATGAAAGTTATTATATGGTAGAAATCAAAGCGTTGCAGAGGATTCTTTTGGCATCTAAGGAAGAAATACCAATGATAAGCTTTGTGGATGAAGTGTTACGAGGAACCAATACGGTAGAACGAATCGCAGCGTCTTCTCATATTTTAAGGGAGTTAAATCAGCGAAATGTGTTAAGCTTTGCGGCAACCCACGATATTGAGTTGACATATCTGTTAGAAAAGGAATACGAGAATTTCCATTTTACAGAAGAAATAAAGAATAAAGATATTTTATTTAGTTATAAATTGTTTGAAGGAAGAGCACAAAGCAGAAATGCAATTAAGTTGTTGGAGCTGATGGGTTATGACAGAGAAATTGTAGACAGTGCTATGGATTGTGCCAATTTCTTTTTAGAAAAAGGTCAATGGAAAATGTAAGGAGAGTGTTATGGCATCAAAATTTTATGCAGTGAGAAAAGGAAAGAAGACAGGAATTTTTCTTACATGGGATGAGTGTAAGCGTCAGGTAGATGGTTTTTCGGGAGCGGAATATAAAAGCTTTAAGACAAGGGAAGAAGCGCAAAATTACTGCGATGGCGGGAAAATGCCTGTTTTGGAAAAGTGTGAGGCAGAGTGTTATACCGATGGAAGCTTTGACGTAAAGACCAATCGATATTCTTATGGCGCATTAATTTATGCAGACGGAAAAGAATACGAATTAAGCAAAGCATTTGAAGATGAAGAAATGGCAGCTATGCGTAATGTGGCAGGAGAAATTGAAGGAGCCATGGCTGCCATGAATTTTTGTGTAGAGCAGGGAATCAAAAGCCTGCTACTTCATTATGATTACGAAGGCGTGGAAAAATGGTGTACAGGAGCATGGAAGTGCAATAAAAAGGGAACCATTGCCTACAAAGCATATTATGATTCCATAAAACAGGACTTGCAGGTAGTCTTTCATCACGTAAAAGGTCATTCCGGTGTGGAAGGTAACGAGCGTGTAGACAAGCTGGCAAAGGCGGCACTGGGATTGTAAAAAGCAAAGGAAAGTCTTGAAATGAATACTTTCATATGATAAGATGAAGTTTAGGTTACAAACTAATGACTAGGAGGAACAGAGATGTCACAGAATGTATATGATATTCTTGTAGAACGTGGATACATTAAACAGATGACTCACGAAAAAGAAATCAAGGAGTTATTAGAAAAGGAAAAAATTACTTTTTATATAGGTTTTGACCCGACAGCAGACAGTCTGCATGTGGGACATTTTATTGCCATGATGTTTATGCGTTATATGCAGCAGGCAGGTCATAGACCAATCGCCTTAATCGGTGGCGGTACTGCCATGGTAGGAGATCCTACCGGTAAGACGGATATGCGACAGATGCTTACAAAAGAGCAGATTCAGCACAACGTGGATTCCATCAAGAAGCAGATGGAACGTTTTATTGATTTTAGCGATGGAAAAGCATTATTGGTTAACAATGCAGACTGGCTCTTAGAACAGAATTACGTAGAATTTTTGCGCGAAGTAGGAGTTCATTTTACCGTAAACAGAATGTTAACAGCAGAATGCTTTAAGCAGAGAATGGAAAAAGGATTATCATTCTTAGAGTTTAACTACATGTTAATGCAGGGATTTGATTTTTATGTATTGAACCAGAAATATGGTTGTAAAATGGAACTTGGCGGAGATGACCAGTGGTCTAATATGATTGCCGGTGTAGAACTTGTTCGTAGAAAAGCCCAGGGAGAAGCTTATGCCATGACTTGTACACTGCTTACCAACAGTCAGGGTCAGAAGATGGGAAAAACAGTAGGCGGTGCTTTATGGCTGGATGCAGAAAAAACATCTCCATACGATTTCTACCAGTACTGGAGAAATGTAGATGATGCAGACGTGGAAAAATGTCTTTCTCTGTTAACCTTCCTTCCAATGGATGAAGTAAGAAGATTAAGCGCATTGCAGGATGCAGAAATCAACAAGGCAAAAGAAGTACTTGCCTTTGAAATCACAAAAATTGTTCATGGGGAAGAAGAAGCAACAAAAGCACAGCAGGCAGCAAGAGCATTGTTTGCCAACGGTGGCATCAGTGGAGATGTGCCAACATTGACATATCCAAAGGCCGAATTGGAAGAAGGAAAAGATATTCTTACTTTATTGGTAGATACTAAACTTGCCGGAACACGTTCCGAAGCAAGACGTTTAGTACAGCAGGGCGGTGTTTTAGTAAACGGCGAAAAAGTAACTGATTTTTCCGCTGTATTTACAAACAGCAATTTTAATGAGGATGGAGCTTTATTAATTAAAAAAGGTAAAAAAGGATATTACCAGGTAAAAGAAGGATAAGGTGATAGCTATGTTTTGGACAACATTAATAACATATATTGTAATATTTTTGATTTTTTGCGTACTTGGATTTAGCGGTGTAATGATAGGAAAAAAATTACGCGATAAAAAGGACGCAAAAACTCCGGTAAAAACACTGGAAGAAGAAAGCAAATAGGATAGACGGAGGAACCAAAAGTGAAAAAATATGGTGTAAATGAACTGAGAAAAATGTATCTTGATTTCTTTGAAAGCAAAGAACATCTTGCAATGAAAAGTTTTTCTCTGATTCCACATAACGATAACAGTTTATTATTAATCAATTCCGGTATGGCACCGTTAAAGCCATATTTTACAGGACAGGAAATACCACCAAAAAAGAGAGTGACAACCTGTCAGAAATGTATTCGTACTGGTGATATTGAAAACGTAGGAAAAACAGCAAGACACGGTACATTTTTTGAAATGCTTGGAAACTTCTCTTTCGGAGATTATTTTAAAGAAGAAGCAATTCAGTGGTCATGGGAATTTTTGACAGAAGTGGTGGGACTGGATGCGGACCGCTTGTATCCATCTGTTTATTTAGATGATGATGAAGCTTTTGAATTATGGAATAAGAAAATCGGTGTTCCGGCAGAAAAGATTACAAGACTTGGAAAAGAAGATAACTTCTGGGAACATGGTGCAGGTCCTTGTGGTCCATGTTCTGAAATTTACTACGACAGAGGTATCAAATATGGTTGTGGTAAACCGGATTGTAAAGTAGGATGTGACTGTGACCGTTTTATGGAAATCTGGAACAACGTATTTACACAGTTTGAAAATGACGGAAAAGGAAATTATACAGAGTTAGTACAGAAAAACATCGATACAGGTATGGGACTGGAACGTCTTGCAGTAGTAGTGCAGGATGTGGATTCTATTTTTGATGTGGATACACTTCAGGCATTGCGCAACAAAGTATGTGAATTTGCAGGAATTGAATACCAGAAAGACGAAAATCAGGACGTATCTATCCGTCTGATTACAGACCATATCCGTTCTGCTACATTTATGATTTCTGACGGAATTATGCCAAACAACGAAGGCAGAGGTTATGTACTTCGCCGTCTGATTCGTCGTGCAGCAAGACATGGAAGACTTTTGGGAATCGAAGGAAAATTCTTAGCAAAACTTAGTGAAACTGTAATTAGCGGTTCCAAAGACGGTTATCCGGAATTGGAAGAAAAGAAAGAATTTATTTTCAAAGTTTTAACACAGGAAGAAGATAAATTTAATGCTACCATTGACCAGGGACTTAGCATTTTAGGTGAAATGGCAGAAGCACTGGAAAAGGAAGGCAAAAAGACTTTAGCAGGAGCGGATGCGTTTAAATTGTACGATACTTACGGATTCCCTCTGGACTTAACAATGGAAATCTTGGAAGAAAAAGGTTTCTCCGTTGATGAAGAAGGCTTTAAAGCAGAAATGGAAGAACAGCGTGTGAAAGCAAGAACAGCCCGTAAAGTTACAAACTACATGGGTGCTGACGCAACTGTTTATGATAATATTGATGCAGCAGTTACCACAGTATTTACAGGATACGATAAATTAGAAGATTCTTCTAAAGTATCTGTTCTTACTACCACAGAAGAAATCGTGGAAGCAATTACCGATGGTGAAGAAGGAACTATCTTTGTAGATAATACACCTTTTTATGCAACCATGGGTGGTCAGCAGGGTGACACCGGTGTGATTGTAACAAAGGATGCAGAATTTGAAGTATACGATACCATTAAATTATTAGGTGGCAAAGTAGGACATGTAGGTAAGGTTACCAAGGGCATGTTCAAAGTTGGCGATGAAGTAACATTAAAAGTAAACGAAATGGGACGTAACAATATCTGTAAGAACCATTCCGCAACTCATTTGTTACAGAAAGCATTAAAAGAAGTGTTAGGTGCGCACGTAGAACAGAAAGGTTCTTTGGTAACTCCTGACAGACTTCGTTTTGACTTCTCTCATTTCTCAGCAATGACTGCAGAAGAAATTGCTAAGGTTGAAAGATTAGTAAATGAGAAGATTGCTTGTGCATTGCCTGTTGTAACTCAGGAAATGGCAATCGAAGAAGCAAAGAAAAGCGGTGCTATGGCTCTCTTTGGTGAAAAATATGGTGATACTGTCCGCGTAGTATCTATGGGAGAATTCTCTAAGGAATTATGTGGTGGTACTCATGTATCAAATACTTCTGTAATCAGCGTATTTAAGATTGTATCAGAAGCCGGTGTTGCAGCAAATGTGCGAAGAATCGAAGCATTGACAGGTGAAGGTGTACTGGCATATTACAAGCAGTTAGAAGAAAAAATAGAAGAAGCTGCGAAGATTGTGAAGACATCACCAGCAGAGTTAACAGATAAACTGACTCATATGATGGCAGAATTAAAATCATTACAGAGCGAAAATGAATCCTTAAAGAGCAAAGCTGCAAAAGATGCATTGGGCGATGTTATGAATCAGGTAAAAGAAGTGAAAGGTGTAAAATTCCTTGCTTCTAACGTAAATGATGTAGACATGAACCAGCTTCGCGATTTAGGCGACGAATTAAAGGCAAAATTAGGTGAAGGTGTGGTTGTCTTAGTATCAGCAAAAGATGGCAAGGTTAACTTAATTGCCATGGCTACAGACGCTGCTATGAAGGCAGGAGCTCATGCAGGTAACCTGATTAAAGGAATTGCTTCCGAAGTTGGCGGTGGCGGCGGTGGTCGTCCAAACATGGCTCAGGCAGGCGGTAAAAATCCGGCTGGAATTGACAAAGCTTTGGCAAAAGCAGAGGAAGTTCTTGCAGAACAGATAAAATAATTTGATTTTCTTTCGAAAAGTACTTGACGAATGAAAAGAATGTGTTATAATCATTAATAGTGCAAAAAAAATACCCAAACAGTTGTATTTAGCACAATACGCAACTGGAGGGAGGTTAGGTGTGATACTATGTCAAATGTAATCGTAAAAGATAACGAGACTTTAGATAGCGCTTTACGCAGATTCAAAAGAAATTGTGCAAAAGCTGGAATCCAGCAGGAAATTCGTAAAAGAGAACATTACGAAAAGCCAAGCGTAAAACGTAAGAAAAAATCTGAAGCAGCTAGAAAGCGTAAATATAATTAGTGCTATGAAATTCCCCGGCAATGCCGGGGAACTTTTTATGTAAAACTCTTTTTTAGACTTGTCAATCAATTTTTTATAAAGTATAATTTTAAAAGAGGATACATAGTAGGGAGGATTTAAATGATTTGGTCACATGAAATGTTTGGTACGGATTTTTACCATGTATTTGCTTGGTTTTGGGTGTATAGCATCTTAGGCTGGCTTGTGGAATCAATTTATATGTCTATATGTTTTAAAAAGATAACAAACAGGGGAATTATTAGAGGACCGATATGTCCGATTTATGGATTTGGTGCATTGTTTGTATATTTTGCATTGAAGCCTTTGGAAGGACATTACGTACTGCTTTATTTTATCGGTGCAATTATGGCAACCTGTGTTGAATTTTTGGCAGCAAAGCTTATGATTCGTTATACAGGCTGTGTCTGGTGGGATTACAGTGAAAAACCATTTAACTATAAAGGAATTCTCTGCATGGAAAGTACATTAGCATGGGGCTTATACACCATACTGATGTTTGGATTTTTACATAAAGTGGTAATGGCATTTACAGATAGAATAGGTTTTACAACAGGAAAGGTTTTAATGAGCCTTCTTGCAGCTTATTATGTCATTGCATTTGTACGAGCTATTTCTAATTCCAAGAATTTAGGTGGAATTCCTGGTATACAGATGGTAAAAGCAGAAGAAAAATAAGAGAAAAAGGAAAAGCAGGTGTGCTTTTCCTTTTTTTTGTTGTGCTCACCAATAAGTGATAGCGTGAGAGGACAAGGTGAATCCACCTACTTGATATTTAAATGAATATATATATTTATAAATTATAAGAATATATGTTCTGGATTAACAATCCCCTACAAAGGTGGTAAAATAATAAAGAAAAAATCAAACAAAGGAGAGAAATATGAAAAACAAAAAGAGAAACTATAAAAAGGCATTTGCATTGTGGCTGATTTTCATGCTGATGTTAAGTGCCTGCGGTTCAACGGGGGATCAGGAAATTGCAGAAAAAAGTCAGCAGATTAGCGAGCTGACTGCGCAGATAACTGAAATTTCCACAGAGAATGAAGCATTACAAGAGAAGATAAAAACATATCAGGAAGAGGCAAAAAAATTAGAAGAAGAAAATGCTTCCATAAAGCAATCTTTAGCTGAGGCGAATACGAAAATAGAAGAATTGTCACAACTAGAGAATCAGCAGGAAGAAATAGAAAAATTAAAGAAACAGATAGAGGAACTAAATTCTCAGAATACAAGTAAAGATGCAGAGATTGAAAAACAGCAGGCTGAGGTGACAAAATATCAAGCATCCGCAAGTACGTCAAACAATGCAAATGATAATCAGTCAAGTGCAGAAGAAACATATACAGCATCAGAAAAGCAAGAAACCAATAACAGTTACACCGTATATATAACAAAGACAGGTTCTAAATACCATAGAGATGGATGCAGATACCTGAAAAATAGTAAGATATCTATCGATAAGAGTAATGCAGAGGCTCAGGGTTATAGTCCATGTAGCGTGTGCAATCCATAAAAGATTAAGGTAATATAAAAGCATCCCGGAAACATTCGTAATGTGTTCGGGATGCTTTTAACAAAAAAGAGCTTTTTGCAATCCTTATTTCGTCATACCATATCTTCGAAGCACCTTTTCCAAGCAATCAGAGAACTTCATTTTATCCACAGAGTTACCATAAAGAATATTTACACTGCCGATTTCTTTTCCGTTAAGGGAATAAATTGCTTTTCCGGCAATGTCCCCCTTTTGGATGGGAGCGGTATGTACCTCTTTCATTTGAATACTTTTTTGAATACCGCTGATATCAGCACCATTTACATCCAGATAATAAAATGGTTCCTCGTACTGGCAGGAAACGGTGTCCTGTACGCCAAAGTTTACAGGTACCTGAGGAAGCGCATCTTTGTTTTCGTCGGTAAATAATTTGCATTTGCTATAGCCATAGTTCATCAAAGTGACTGCTTCCTGAAAGCGGACTTTGTGGTCAGGAGCACCCATGATAACTGCGATTAGGTCAATACCATCACGACTTGCAGTGGTAGAAACACAATATTTGGCAAGAGAGGTAGAACCTGTCTTCAAACCGGTGGCATATTCATACATTTTTAGGAATTTATTGGTGTTGGCAAGCCCGAATTCGCTGTCGCCTTTTCGCGTATGGTGAGTGATGGTGTCCATCCAGATAGTAGAATAATTGGTGATTTCGGGATATTTTGTAATTAGTTCCCTAGACATTAAAGCTACATCCAAAGCGCTGGATACATGCCCGTCGGTATCTAAACCATTACAGTTTACAAAATGGGTGGAATCCATTCCAAGACCTTTGGCACGTTCGTTCATTTTGGCAACGAAGGCTTCTTCACTGCCGCAAATGTGTTCGCTCATGGCAACACAGGCATCGTTGGCACTGGATACGGCGATACATTTTATCATGGTGTCTACCGTCTGGGTTTCACCTGCCTCTAAATATACTTGAGAACCACCCATGGAGGCTGCATACTCAGAAACGGTGACAGAATCTTCCAAATGAATCTCTCCGGCTTCTAAAGCGTCAAAAATCAAAAGCAACGTCATGATTTTAGTAATACTGGCAGGAGGTAGCACTGTGTTAGCATTTTTTTCGTATAGTACCGTACCGGTGGAAGCCTCCATTAGCACAGCACTGGCAGCAGTTAAGTTTAAGGCATCACTGCTTTCTGTGGCAGCTGTGTTATCTTCAGTTGCATAAATGGGCAACGTATTCTGAAAAAGAATACAAAGACATAAGAAAAAAGCAATAAAACAGGTTGAAAAACGTTTGAACATAATTCTTTCCCTTAAAAAGAACCTTAGTAATTATATGAAAACCGTTGAAACAGTATGAAAAAAACTTGAGCATCCTAAGGAAAAAGGGTATAATGATTAATAGTGTGTCCGAAAATGAAAAAGGGAAGGAGAAATCCATGGACTGGTTAATGGTAATTATGGCGGCAATTCTTGTGATTGCATTGCTTATTATGTTTGAAATATATCGGGAAAGCAAAAGTTTTGTGACAAAAATTTATGATGTAGGATCAGATGTATTTCAATGGGAAAAATCTCATACAGTTATTTTTGTATCGGATTTACACAACCATAAATATGGGAAAAATAATGAACAGTTATTAAAAGCCATAAAAAAACAGCAGCCTGAGTTTATTCTTGTAGGAGGTGACATTCCGGTAGCGAAACCAGGATATGAACTAAATACGGCAATGGATTTTATTGAGAATCTTGCAAAAGAGTATAAAGTGTATTATTCCAATGGAAATCATGAGCATAGAATGAGGCTTTACCCAGAAACCTATGGTGATATGTATGAAGTGTATACAAATGCCGTAAAAAAAGCCGGTGTGGATTATCTTATAAATGAAACCAGAAGCATTTGTATAGAAGATGTGAACGTGGATATTGTTGGTTTAGAGATAGAGCGTGAATTTTACAAACGACTTTTTCATGAGGAACTTAAAAAAGAAGATATTACTGGTTTGGTGGGTGAAAAGAATAAGAAAGCTTATACCATTCTTCTTGCACACAATCCGGAATATTTTAAAGCATATGCCCAGTGGGGAGCAGACCTTACGCTGTCCGGTCATGTTCACGGAGGTGTTATGTGGCTTCCAGTGGTTGGAGGAGTTATTTCACCAAGTTTAAAATTGTTTCCGAAATACGATGGCGGTAGGAAACGAGAATATGGGAAAGAAATGATTATCAGCAGAGGATTAGGAGTGCATACCATTCCAATTCGTCTGTTTAATCCCGCAGAACTGGTAGTATTGAGATTGAAACCATGGAAAAAGTAAGCAGGAGAGGATAATATATGGACTTAACAGTAAAATTGGAGGCCTTTGAAGGACCGCTGGATCTTTTGCTACATTTGATAGAGAAAAATAAGGTAAATATATACGACATACCAATCGTGGAAATTACGGAACAATATTTAGAATACATTCGTGAGATGGAACGTCAGGATTTGAATGTAGTCAGTGAATTTCTGGTAATGGCGGCAACCTTGATTGACATTAAATGTAAAATGCTTTTACCAAAAGAGGTGGATGAAGAAGGCGAAGAAATCGATCCAAGAACAGAACTGGTAGAGCAGTTGTTGGAATACAAGATGTATAAATTTATGGCGGAAGAATTAAAAGACCGTCAGATGGACGCTGGAAGATCTTTGTATAAGAATCCAACCATACCGGAGGAAGTGTTGAATTATGTGGCACCGGTGGATATTGAAGAGTTGTTGTCCGAAGTTACTTTGAAAAAGTTAAATTCTATTTTCAAGAATGTAATGAAACGGCAAGAGGACAGAATTGACCCCATTCGAAGTCAGTATGGTAATATCGAAAAAGAAGATGTCAGCATAGAAGATAAATTTATTGATGTAGAACAGTTTATATTAGAAAACAAAGAGTTTACTTTTAGAGAATTGTTGAACAAGCAGTCCACGAAAATGGAAATTGTAGTTACCTTCATGGTAGTTTTGGAACTGATGAAGGCAGGAAAAATCAGAATTCTTCAAGAAGAAACCTTTGGAGAAATATATATAACAGTGATGGATGAGGAAAACGGAAATGGAAATTAAGAAATATGAAGCAATTATAGAGGCATTGCTTTTTACCATGGGTGATTCCGTAGAAATCGGAAGACTTGCGGCCACCATTGGTCATGATGAAGAAACTACAAAAAAGATTATACATAATTTAATGGATAAATACGCAGAAGAAGACAGAGGAATTCAGATTATAGAATTAGAGAATTCCTATCAGATGTGTACGAAGAAAGAAATGTATGAACACTTGATATTGCTGGCAGCCCAGCCAAAGAAACAAGTATTGACAGATGTATTGCTGGAAACCTTGTCGATTATAGCTTATAAGCAGCCGATTACGAAAATCGAAATCGAAAAGATACGTGGTGTAAAATCAGACCATGCAGTAAATAAACTGGTGGAATATAATTTGGTATGTGAACTGGGAAGAAAAGATGCGCCGGGAAGACCGCTATTGTTCGGAACAACAGAAGAATTCTTAAGATGCTTTGGCGTTCAGTCCATTGATGACTTGCCAACCCTTTCTCAGGATAAAATGGAAGAATTCAAAACAGAAGCTGAGCAAGAGGCGCAGCTGCAGTTACAGGTTTAATTGTAAAGGGAAAATAATAAAAAGCTGTAGATTGGTGGGGAATCCACAACCTACAGCTTTTTGTATGATAATTAGTTATAAAGAAGCAATTAAATCCGGCAACTGTGCAAAGGTATCTACAGAATATTTGTAGCTTTCTACAGAACCAAAGCCATATTTGGCGAAAATAAAAGGAATTCCTGCATAAGCAGCAGCATCCGCATCTCCCTGAGTATCTCCCACGTAAACAGGGGATTGTAACCCATTACGTTGGATGACCAGTTTATTGTTATCGCCTTTTAACAGTCCGCTGTTTCCCGGACACTCAAAATCTGTAAAATAGGAAGCTAATCCGCTTGCCTTGAGAAAAGTTTCGATATATCCGTCCTCACAGTTGCTGACAATACAGAGTTTGTATTTCTTTTGCAAAACCTTTAAAGTGTTTTCCAGTTCAGGAAATAGTGTACCACATTTTTGTGATAATGCGATATGTTCCTGATGACAGCAGCGATCCATCAAATCTAACTGCTCCTTTTCCGGTAATTCTGTAAAAAGCATACTTGCAATTACCGGCAGTGGACGACCGAATAATTTTCTTAAATCCTCTGCTGTTAAAGTCATATCTATATTTGGTTCTTTTGCCAAAACTTCGTTCCAGGCTTCTGCCACAATTTCCGTAGAATCCCAGAGAGTTCCGTCTAAATCAAAAAGAATACTGTCTATCATATATTTTAACCTCCTTGTAAGTGAACGTAAATGAACGCCAGAATAGAAAAAGTATACCATACAATAAAAGGAGAATCCAGTGTTTGTTGACAATCTGAAATTCGGGCGATAAAATGATGGTTAGCAAAGTTTAATTATAGTATTTCAAAAAGTAAAAAATTTAAACTTAAATCAAAGGAAGGGGAGTAAAATGAGAGAAAAATTAACGAAAAGTGATATCGAAAAAATACAGCAGGAAATAGAATACCGAAAGCTTGTAGTTCGAAAAGAGGCGTTGGAGGCAGTAAAAGAAGCCAGAGCTCATGGCGATTTAAGTGAAAACTTTGAATATCATGCAGCCAAAAAGGACAAAAATAAGAATGAAAGCAGAATTCGTTATTTGGAAAGAATGATTAAGACAGCAGAAGTAATCGAAGATGCATCCAATGAGGATGAAGTTGGATTAAATAATACAGTGACAGTGTATTTTGAAGATGATGAAATGGAAGAAACTTACCGTATTGTAACTTCGGTTCGTGGAAATTCCTTAGGTGGATTGATTAGTATAGAATCCCCGATGGGAAAAGCTTTGATTGGAAAAAAAGAAGGAGAACGGGTAGAAGTTAAAGTTAAAGTTAACGAAAACGCCGGCTACTACGTAATCATAAAGAAAATTGAAAAAACAACAGATGATTCTCAGGATAAATTACGAGGATATTAATGAAAATCCGAATAATTTATGCTAAGATGTGGAAAAATATCTTGAAAAATAAATCCTCCTATGATAGAATGTATTTATTGTGTTTAGCACGGAGGTGAAAATAATGATTAGAACAGTATTAACAATTATATTTATATTAGTATCTGTTGCTTTAGCAGCAGTTGTATTATTACAAGAAGGTAAATCAGCAGGTTTAGGCGCTATCAGTGGTGCAGCCGATACTTATTGGGGTAAAAACAAAGGTCGTTCTATGGAAGGAACTCTTGTTAAAATCACAAGATTTTTAGGTATTGCATTCATTGTATTAGCAGCGGTATTGAATATTAACAAGTTTTAAATAAACATGTAATGTACGTTGATGATAAGCACTCTTGTAGGAGTGCTTATTTTCGTATACAGGTACAAAAAATAAAAGGAGAAAAGATGGATAAAGCAACTTTTGAAAAACGAAAAAAAGTTATATATGATTTGATTTGTGACGATTTATATGTGCCAATGAAAATAAAAGAAATTGCCATCATTCTGCAAATTCCAAGAGAGCAAAGGGATGAATTGAAAGAAATTCTGGATGCTCTGATTATGGAAGGGAAGATAGAGATATCCAAGCGTGGAAAATATACAAAAGCCACCAAAAAAGTTTATGCCGGTGTCTTTACAGCCCACGCAAAAGGTTTTGGATTTGTGGAATTGGAGGATTCCGAAGAAGAAATCTATATACCGGAATCAGAAATCAATGGAGCTTTTCATAAAGATACGGTAGAAGTAGAACTTCTAAAGGGAGAATCCTCAGGGAAACGAAAAGAAGGTAAAATTGTAAAAATTCTTGCCCGTGGCATTGAAACGGTAGTTGGAACTTATGAAGAAAGCAAAAGCTTTGGCTTTGTGTGTCCGGATAATTTGAAATTCAGTCAGGATATTTTTATTCCTCTTAGGGACAGCAAGGGCGCAGTAGATGGTCACAAGGTAGTTGTAAAAATTACTGATTACGGCGACAGAAGGCGAAATCCGGAAGGAAAAGTAATCGAAATTATTGGACATATCAATGATCCGGGAACAGACATAATGTCTATTGTAAAAGCATATGAAATTCCGTGCGAATTTCCGGAAAAAGTAATGAATCAGGCAGAGCGTGTGGGAAAAGAAGTCAGCGAGGCAGACAGGGCAGGAAGAATGGATTTGCGTGAATGGCAGACAGTAACCATTGATGGCGAAGATGCCAAGGATTTGGATGATGCCATTACCTTGTCTATGGATGGTGACAAATATAAGCTGGGTGTGCATATTGCCGATGTAACAAACTATGTGCAGGAGCGAAGTGCCTTGGATGTGGAAGCATTAAAGCGAGGCACCAGCGTGTATCTTGTGGACCGTGTGATACCAATGCTGCCTCATGTACTTTCCAATGGAATTTGTTCTTTAAATGCAGGAAAAGACCGTCTGACCTTATCCTGTATCATGTGGATTGATAAAAAGGGAAACATTGTTGACCATAAAATCACAGAGTCCGTAATTAATGTAAATCGTCGAATGAGCTATACCAGTGTTCGAAAAATTCTGGTAGATAAAGATGAAGAGGAAGTTGCAGAATATAAGGAACTGGTTCCTATGTTTGAACTGATGGAAGAAGTGGCGGGTTTACTTAGAGAAAAACGTAGAAAAAGAGGTTCCATCGATTTTGACTTCCCGGAAAGCAAAATATTGTTAGATAAAAACGGAAAACCTACAGAAATTAAACCTTACGAGCGTAACGTGGCAACCAGAATCATAGAAGACTTTATGCTGGCAGCCAATGAAACGGTAGCGGAGGATTTCTTCTGGCAGGAAATACCATTTGTATATCGTTCCCACGAAAACCCGGACCCGGACAAGTTGTTAAAGCTTGGAACTTTTATCAATAATTTTGGTTATTCTATTCATGTGGGCCAGGATGAAGTGCATCCAAAAGAGGTCCAGAAATTATTAGAAAAGATTGAAGGAAGCGAAGAAGAAGATTTGATAGCCAGATTAACTCTTCGTTCCATGAAGCAGGCAAAATATACCGTTGGATGTGAGGGACATTTTGGTTTGGCAACCAAATATTACTGTCATTTTACATCTCCAATCAGACGTTACCCGGATTTACAGATTCATAGAATTATCAAAGAAACACTCCGTGGAAGAATGAATGAGGACAGAAGAAGTCATTATGATAAGCTTCTGTCGGAAGTTGCCAAAAAATCCAGTGAGTTGGAGCGCAGGGCAGATGAAGCGGAAAGAGAAACGGATAAGTTGAAAAAAGTAGAATATATGGAAGAACGTACCGGAGAAGTGTTTGAAGGTGTCATATCCAGCATCACTGCCTGGGGAATGTATGTGGAACTGCCAAACACCGTAGAAGGCCTGGTGCATATTGCTTCTTTAGAAGATGATTATTACTTTTTCCAAGAAAGTACTTACGAACTGGTGGGAGAACACACCAACAAGCACTACAAACTGGGAGAAAGGGTTAAGGTTATGGTAAGCGGAACAGACCGCATACAGCGAACCATAGATTTTAAAATCTGCCAAGAATAGGGCATAAGGAGAGGATAAACATGGCAAAACAAAAAAAGGATGATAAGTTAATTGCAAATAATAAAAAGGCTTATCATGATTATTTTATAGAAGATACCTATGAGGCAGGAATTGCCCTTCACGGTACTGAAGTGAAATCCATGCGTATGGGAAAATGCAGTATCAAAGAATCTTTTGTACGTATAGAAAACGGTGAAGTGATTATTTATGGTATGCATGTAAGCCCATATGAAAAAGGAAATATTTTTAACAAAGATCCATTGCGTGTGAAGAAATTGCTTTTGCACAAAAATGAAATAAATAAGCTTGCAGGGAAAATCAGCACCCAGGGTTACACCATTGTACCACTGAAGGTATATTTTAAAGGTAGTCTGGTAAAAGTGCAGATTGGTCTTGCAAAGGGTAAAAAACTGTACGATAAGCGTCAGGATATTGCAAAGAAAGACCAGCGCAGGGAAGCAGAACGTGAATTTAAAGTAAAGAATTTATAAGATAATATGGAATAACAAAAAGGGGCTGTCGCACTAAGAATGATATGCCCCCTGTCAAGTAGACAGGTTAA
>CAYVCL010000041.1:0-27356 GCA_964450185.1 uncultured Lachnospiraceae bacterium
CCATCCTCTGTGTGTTCCGTATATGTAAGATAATTTTCTGAAGCCAGTTCGTACATATTCAAAAAATGTCTTACATTCAGGTACAAATCTACCACCATCTGCTTATCGGATAAAGTTTCGTCATTGTCCAGAAATTTCTCCATCTCGCTTTGTAAGCGTAAAAGGCTCATGGTAAATGCGGCAATGTTCTCCACAACTTCACATTGTTCGCACTCTCGCTTAAATTCCAACAAATGTTTGTTGCAGGTTTCTAAGCGTTTTGCAAGACCTTTGCTGCTATCCTTGACATAGTTTTTTACATCCAGAAAATCTTCCTTATACAAAGTGGCACTATACATTTCTCTGCCTCGCTCCAACAAATTGTGGACCTCGTCCGCCAGAAAAATATAATCTCCCTTGACACCCTCCTGGAAAAAGCGTTTTAAATACACATTTGGATCAAATACATAATTGTAATCACAGATAATGCAATCTGCCCAAAGGGAAATATCCAAGCCGAATTCAAAAGGACATACTTGATGCTTTTTGGCATATTCTTCGATTGTTTCTCTGTCAAACATGGTTTCGTGAGTGATAATATCGTAGACTGCATCGTTTACCCGGTCAAAATGCCCTTTGGCGTAAGGACAGGCTAGTGGATTACATTCCATTTCTTCTAATAAACATATCTTTTCTTTGGCAGTTAGCACCAATACCCGATAGTTCAGTCCGTGTTCTTCCAATAATTCCATGGTTTCTTTTGCTACTGTTCTGGTAATGGTCTTTGCCGTCAGATAAAAAATCTTTTCCCCTCTGCCTTTTCCCACCGATTTAATGGAGGGATAAAGGGAAATCAAAGTTTTTCCTGTACCGGTTGGCGCCTGAATATAGAGTCTTTTCCCCTCTTCTATGGTCTGATAAACCATAGCCGCCAGCTCTTTTTGTCCTTTTCGATAGGAAAAAGGAAATACCACGTCTTCTACAGTGGCATTTCTTTGCTTTCGCCACTGAATACAGTCATCTATCCACTTTTTGTACTCAATCACCAAGTTCTCAAACCATTTACTCAGTTGGAACAAGGTGTAAGTTTCATGAAAATATTTCATTTCTTCCGTTTCGATATTACAATAGCTGATTCGAACTTGTATTTCCCGCAAATCATTTTGGATAGCATAAATATAGGCATAGCATTTCGCTTGTGCCATATGGATTTCTTCTACTTCTTTTATATAACGAAGGTTTTTATAAACACATTTAATTTCGTCGATGACAATTAACTTATCTTCCTCTACAGGCGTGATAATTCCATCTGCCCTGCCTTCTATGGATAGTGTAATGTCATCCATCTGAATTTCATGTTTTAAACTGACTTCTGCCTTATATTCAACGCCCATTTTTCCCTGAATTTTCCGGTGAAGTCTGCTGCCTTCCGCCATGGCATCCCGTTCTTTGAAAGCGCCACGCCTCTGGTCAATATCCCCACTGCGAAGTAAGAATTCCACAAAATTTCGTACCGAAACTCTTACCAAGGTTTCATTTTCTATCTGCATATGTTCTCTCTCACTATTTTCTAAGACGCTAAAAACCCCTCTTTATTGACTAAAGAGGGGTTTTATAATTTTCGACTATTATGCAACTGCATATTTGCTTAATACAGTTTCAAAGCTTCTATCTTCTCCAAAGTACTGTACTGTAAGATCATGTGTTAAATCCATACTTAAAACACCAAGAATTGATTTTGCATCAATGGTTACTCTGTTGTAGAAGATATCGATATCAAAATCGCATTTACCTGCTGCTGATACAAATTCCTTTACATCCTGTAACTCATTTAATTTGATTTTACGTTCCTGCATAATGAACTCTCCTTTTTAAATAACAACTCGTTTATCACTTATGTTTCTTACTTAGTTTTTACTTAGATTTCATAATCAATTAACTATGCTTGTATTATACACCGTTTATTACAAATGTCAATCCCTTTGGAAACTAGAATCTTTTTCCAGTTTCCATGGTTTTTGTGCATTTTTACCAGTTTTTATGTTGCATTTTGTTAATATTATATATTTTTTTCACTTAGCGTAACTTTTTCGTAACATTTTGTTATTCTTCGTGTAATTTTTATACAAATTCCGTCATAAATTTTCGGAATTTTAACGGTAAAAGCTGTTTTTGCAGTTCTAAATTACCTCTTTCTTTAATCGCAATGGACTCATAAAAGATTTTCCAGAGATTTTTAATATTTTCTTCACATTCTGACATTTGCAGCTTTTCTTCTTCCACCAAAATGTTGCGAACGATTTCCCACTGTTTTTTCTGCTGATAGACTAATGCCGTTTTTCTGTTTTCATCGTAAATCACAAAATTTTCGTTTTTCAACCGGTCCGTAAAATGTTCCGCAATCAGTGGTAAAACGTCGTTTTCCGGTGCTATGTTAGAATATAATACACCATTTACCAATTCTTTGAAACGTATAAACTCAATATACCGGTTAGCTTCGTTTTTCACAGTTCGGTCAATTTGAAAAACTCGGAAAATTTCTTTCTTTTTAAGATGATTTAACAAATCTGTTGCCACATTATTGCTAATTCCGTACTGAATTGTTCCAAAAATAGCCTGAGCCTTGTCATTTTTATCGCCTGCCAAAGCCACTCGCAAGAGCGCATAGTACACTTCCTGCCCAAATCGCCTTTGAACCGTTCTGGCAACTTTTACAGCATTTTCCATATTTACAGGCACAAATTCATCACTTGTGAACAACTCATAGTTCTGATTATTGCCTTCCACTTTCAATTCTATACTTTGCTTTTCATATTTTTTCTCATAAATATAATAAACACCGGAAAAAATCCCTTCGATGGAATCTTCACAAAGAATCCTCCTTTTCACTATGTTTTCCACAAATTTCCCTTCTTTCTTATACATCCTGAAACAAATTCAACTGCCGGTACACCATGCCATCGCTGTATTGATAGGCTTCTTTCCGGTCGATAAGATTACTTCCAATAAATTCTTCTGTGTATTTGATGGGATAACGGTTTCTTCCATTACAAGTGATAAAGAATACAGCCCTTTTTAATACCACACCTATCTTCTTCAAATCATCAAAATCCAGAATCGCCGTTCTTCTTGCCGCTACAATTCGTCTGGCAGATTTCACCCCAATTCCCGGCACACGTAACAGCGTAGCATAATCAGCCCGATTGATCTCTATGGGAAATAACTCTAAATGCCGCAATGCCCAGTCACATTTCGGGTCCATCAGCGTGTTGAAATTCTGCTGACTTTCACTGAGCAGTTCCTCTGCTTCAAATCCATAAAAACGCATAAGCCAGTCTGCCTGATACATTCTGTGCTCTCTTAACAAAGGCGGTCCTCCCGGCAATGCAGGCAATTCCTTATCTTCATTCACCTTCACAAAGGCAGAATAAAAGACTCTTTTCAAATCAAACTTCTTATATAAAGACTGTGCCACCATAAGCATCTGATAATCCGTTTCCCCGGAAGCCCCTAAAATCATCTGGGTACTCTGCCCTGCCGGCACAAAGGACGGCGCATGCTTATAGACCACCAATTCGTTTTTATTTTCTGTAATTCCATTTTGAATCAAGCGCATCGGCGTCAGGATATTTTTCCGGCTCTTATGGGGTGCAAGCTTAGATAAAGCTTCTTTGGTAGGAAGCTCTAAATTCACACTCATTCTGTCCACCAGAAAACCTGTCTTCTCTATTAATCTTGGGTCTGCACCGGGAATTGCCTTCACATGGATATATCCGTTAAACTTATGCTCTGTACGCAGTTTGTAAACAGTCTGATAAATTAATTCCATGGTATAGTCCGGGCTATAAAGAATACCAGAGCTTAAGAAAAGCCCTTCAATATAATTTCTTTTATAAAAGTTCATCGTCAAATAGCATACCTCATCCGGCGTAAAGGAAGCACGTTTTACATCGTTGGAAGAGCGATTGATACAATACTTGCAATCATAAATACATTCATTGGTAAAGAGAATCTTTAAAAGAGAAATACATCTTCCATCTGCTGAAAAAGAGTGACAAATTCCTGCTTCCACACAATTTCCCAGACCATCCCCTGTGTTTTTTCGTTTGCTTCCACTGGAAGTGCATGCCACATCGTATTTGGCTGCATCGGTAAGAATTGCCAGCTTCTCCATAACATCCATTTCATTATCTGATATTCTTATTTCCATAAAACCGCCTCGCTTGCTCGAATGTTTGTTCGTAGTTTTATGGTAACATATGTTCGATTTTCTGTCAACTATTTTATCCTATCACATCAAATTCCGGCTGCATTATTAATCGTTTTTCTTTTTCCAGCTCATCTATGTTCTCATTTTCCACATAAAACTTAAAAACACTGCTTTTCTTATCCTTCTCTTCTTTCTCCGGCAAACTTTTATATCTGTCCGTTTCTTTGTATTCTGTATATGCCTTGGTATAAGCTGCCTGAAGACTTGCTTTATCCGGATCTTCTTCCGCTATGGAACTCATAGCTTCGCTGTAAATCTGTTCCACCTCCTCTTTGGATTTTGCCTGTTTCAAACGGCTCTCTAATGCCTGTCTTTGAGCCTGAATTCGCATAACTCTAGGATACATTTCCGGATAATAGCGTCTTATAAATGCCATTTCCATTGCAGTAAGTTTTTCCCCATTGTTTATTTTCTGCTGTATCCGTTGCATCTCCTGCTCTTTCTTTTCCTCATTCATCCGACTGCCTTCCGCAGTAATATCCTGCATTTTCTTAAACATTTCCATTGCATACTCATATGTACTGTTAACTTCTTTTAATCCCTGACTTTCAAACATAAAATCTCCCCTAACGTTTTTTCTTTTTTTATCGTCAGGAGAGATTCAAATATTTAATCCTTATTCTATTATCGATTATCCACCTTTTCCGGGTACATGTCATGTTCTGTCAAGCGTTTCCAAGCCACTTGCTCCCATTTTGTGCCTGATTTTCCATAATTGCAGTAAGGATCAATGGAAATTCCACCTCTTGGTGTAAATTTCCCCCATACTTCAATATACTTAGGCTCCATCAAGTGAATCAAATCTTTCATAATAATGTTGATGCAATCTTCATGGAAATCACCATGATTGCGAAAGCTGAATAAATATAATTTTAATGATTTGCTTTCCACCATTTTTTCTGCCGGTACGTAGGAAATATAAATGGTTGCAAAGTCCGGCTGTCCGGTAATCGGGCATAAACTAGTAAATTCCGGACAATTAAATTTCACAAAATAATCGTTGTCCGGATGTTTATTCGGAAACCATTCCAATACTTCCGGTGCATAATCTGTCGGATATTTTGTATTTTGATTTCCTAACATGGTTACCGATTCCAATTCTGTTTTCTTTCTTCCACTGTTCATCACTTTTTCTCCTCTTTCCTTAAGCTTCTGCCGATTGTTTTTCCGTAGGAAAACGTTTTTTCATAACCGTCACCAACGCTAAACCGCACACTGCCGGCACAGTCTGACCGATGCAAAGGCTGAATGCCATCGTTCCATAAGGAATATTCAGACAATATGATAACCAAGTGGCTACACCCATTCCCGGAATCAAAATAAGTACCGGTACAATACAAAGCTTTGACAGGTTAAATTTTCGGATAGCTGCGATACTGCCTGAGGTTGCAAGCCCTACCAGACATCCTCCTACCATATCCAAAATACCAAGACCGCCAAACAACGTATTGGCTATAAAGTTTGCAAGACCAAGGGGTAAAACTAAGAACGGACAAAAATAAGTTAAGGCATACAATGTGGTCGCAATGCGAATCTGATATGCCCCGAATGAAAAACTTTGGGTAAAATAAAGCACTACAATATAAAGTGCCATGACCATGGCAGAAATTGTAAGCTTCTGAGTTTTACTAAACTTCTTTTCCATATGTCCACCTCCAATGTTACACAACGATACAATTTACTAACTACATTTCAACTGTCGTCCCTAGTTTTGTTTTGAACCGTTTCCGGTTCGGACAGGATGGTTTCGAACTGTCCACATTAAAAGGTTTGCTTTATGATTATATGATATAAATTTTTAAAAGACAAGCAAAAATTGAAAAGACAGCCACATTGGGCTGTCTTTCCGCTATATGATTGCTTCTTCCTTTTCATTTACGATTGTTTCTGCATACCGCTTAATATTGGAAGCGTTTACATATTTCTTGGTAGCTCCATTTTCCACTACCACTAAGGTTGGTGCCTGCATAACGCCATATTTTTCTGCCAGTTCTGCATTTTCCTCTGCATCAATTAACTGGTAATTTTCTTCTTTCAAATATTCCTTTGCTGCTTTACAGTTTGGACATGTCTTTGTGGTAAACAAATATTTTACATCCTTTGCCGGACGAATTACCACTTTGTCTTTGGATATGGTAACAATATTCTTCTTCACCTTATTTAACTTGGAATGTTCCGGTTCGTAAAGCTTTCTATTTTTATATTCCTGCGTTTTTCCTTCGTTCCAATTCTGTACCGGACGATAATAACCGGTAATTCTGCTGTAGACTTCTGCTTTTTCTCCGCAGGTTGGACAGGTAAAATGTTCTCCTGCAATGTAGCCATGTTCCTTACAAATGGAGTAGGTCGGGGACATAGTGTAATATGGAAGTCTGTAATTTTCAGCAATTTTTCTAACCAGTGCTGCTGCTGCTTTCCAATCCGGTAATTTTTCGCCTAAAAATGCATGGAATACCGTTCCGGAAGTATACAAAGTCTGCAATTCATCCTGAATATCCAGTGCATCGAAGATATCGGCTGTGTAATCTACAGGTAAATGAGAGCTGTTGGTGTAATATGGAGTATCTCCTGCATTTCCCGCTGTGATAATATCCGGAAATTCTTCCTTATCATGTTTTGCAAGACGATAAGTTGTTGATTCTGCCGGTGTTGCCTCTAAATTATACAAATCACCGTATTTTTCCTGATAATCAGATAAACGCTCTCTCATATGGTTCAACACATTCTTGGTAAATTCCTGTGTTTCCCAGTTTGTCATATCTTCACCAAGCCATTTTGCATTTAATCCCACTTCATTCATTCCGATTAAACCAATGGTTGAGAAATGATTTTCAAAGGTTCCTAAGTATCTCTTAGTATATGGATACAAACCTTCCTCTAATAATTTTGTGATTACTTCACGCTTCATCTTTAAGGAGCGTGCCGCAATATCCATCAATTTATCCAAACGTTTGTAAAAATCTTCTTCGTTTTCTGCCAGATATGCGATTCTCGGCATGTTGATGGTTACTACTCCCACAGAACCTGTACTTTCTCCTGAACCGAAGAAACCGCCTGTCTTTTTGCGAAGTTCTCTCAAATCAAGACGCAAACGGCAACACATACTGCGCACATCACTTGGTTCCATGTCGCTGTTAATATAATTTGAAAAATATGGGGTACCATATTTTGCTGTCATTTCAAATAAAAGTCTGTTGTTTTCTGTGTCAGACCAGTCAAAATCTTTGGTAATGGAATAGGTAGGAATCGGATACTGGAATCCTCTGCCGTTGGCATCTCCCTCAATCATAGTTTCGATAAATGCCTTATTTACCATATCCATTTCTTTTTTACAGTCTTTATAGCAGAAATCCATTTCTTTACCGCCTACGATTGCCGGTAATTCTGCCAAATCTGCCGGTACTGTCCAGTCTAATGTGATATTAGAAAATGGTGCCTGCGTTCCCCAACGGCTTGGGGTATTTACGCCATATACAAAGGCTTCAATACATTTTTTCACTTCTTCATAAGATAAGTTGTCTGCTTTTACAAACGGTGCAAGATAAGTATCAAAAGAAGAAAATGCCTGAGCTCCTGCCCATTCGTTCTGCATAATTCCAAGGAAGTTTACCATCTGGTTACACAGTACGGATAAATGTGCTGCCGGTGCGGAGGTAATCTTTCCGGTAATACCGCCTAAACCTTCCTGAATCAACTGTTTTAAAGACCATCCTGCACAATATCCTGTGAGCATGGACAAATCGTGAATATGTATATCTGCATTTCTATGAGCATTGGCGATTTCTTCATCATAAATTTCAGATAACCAATAGTTTGCTGTTACAGCTCCTGAATTGCTTAAAATCAGACCTCCCACAGAATAAGTTACGGTAGAATTTTCCTTGACTCTCCAGTCTTCTACCTTCACATAGCTGTTTACAATCTCTTTGTAGTCCAAAATGGTAGAACGCATATTTCTCATTTTTTCCCTTTGTTTACGGTACAAAATATATGCTTTGGCAACGTCGGTATAACCTGCCTGCTCTAACACTTTCTCTACACTGTCCTGTACATCTTCTACATGCACAAGATTCTCTTTTACCTTCTCATTGAAATCCGCTGTTACACGCAACGCCAGCAACTCAATTATATCATTATTATATGATTTTTTCGTTGCTTCAAATGCTTTTGTGATGGCGGAACTGATTTTATTTAAGTTAAATTCTGCTGTTTCCCCATCTCGTTTAATTACCTGAAACAAAACTCTCACCCTTTCACATGCCTGCAGCATTTTTGTTGTTACAGGACTTTTATCCATTAGACAGATTGTATCAAATATTTTTTTCTCAGTCAACACAAAACACTATATCTCCACATCCGCTTTGCCGCAAATCACAAGATATAGTGTTTCTGTCTTTAGTACCTTAATCCTATTTACTTTCTATTTTCTATTCATTTCTTCTAAATTTTTGATTTCTTTTTTGATATTTCCTACTATTGACTTTTGCTGTCTACATCATTATTATACAATCTTTTGTTATCTTGTTTTTAAAAATTCGTATTCCCGTTTAGCTGCTTCATCATTTGGATACTTTGCAAGATATTCGGAAAATTTCGTTTTTGCTGTAGAGAAATCTGAAACATACTCATAAGCAGAAGCCTCATTAAACAGCAATTCCTGCATCACTTCCCCGTCACCGGTAGCAATTCCTTTCTGGAAACAATTCAAAGCAGTTTCATATTCGCCTTGGTTCAGTTTGCACAAACCTAACTGATTATACACTTCCCCATTACTTTCATCGGTCTGAAGATATTTTTCATACAAAGATGCAGCATAATTCATATCCCCGAGAGCTTCATAAGATTTTCCCAAATATAACGTCGCTCCATTATCCCCAGCTTCTGACAGGCTTTCCAAAATACTCACCGCACCACTGTAATCTTCCATATAATATAAAATTCTTCCCTTTTCATAAGTCTGCTTATCCTTTAGCAAAGAGGAAGACTGTTCTAAATACGTTTTCCCACACTCTTTTTCTCCTGCCTGAGCTAACGCCTTATATATATTGATATAACGGTCACAATCCTTGGCATTTAAAGATACCGATTTGTCAAAATCCTGTATGGCAGCTTCCAAATTTCCTGCCTCCAACTGAACTACGCCTCTTAAATAATACAAATCATCATTTTTCTTAGAAATCTGTAATACATTGGTGTAGGTTGCAATGGCATTTTCATAATCTCCCATTTTATAATATGCAGACGCCAAATAACAGGAAATGTCTTCTTCTATGTCATTCACAAAAAACGAGCCTTGCTGCAATGCCTGTATAAAGGAATCCCTTGCTGCCTCATACTCTCCTAAATTCATATAAGCCATTCCCAAGCCACGATACGCCAGCTGTAAATTTTTCTTTTCTTCTATGGAATGATTAAAATATTCTACCGCCGTATCATAGGCCGCTTCTTGAATTGCTGCCATTCCTAATGAAACATCGTCACTTTTTTTATTTTCACCTTTAGCACAGCCCCCCAAAGCTAATACTCCTAGTATGGTTAGCATACTTATGGTAATTTTTCTTCTATTCAAAATTTCAGTTCCTTTCTTTTTGCATTTTGGTCTAGGGATTATTATAGCATGGATTCAAGTTTCTCACAACATGATGGGGGAATGGAATTTATTTTGCTTGACGGGACGCTCATAAGGGGGGACAACGACTTTGGGGCAAGGCAACAGGCAACGCGAAGGCAAACTAACTGTCAACTGCGACTAAGGACGCTCCGGAGAGCCGTCGCGCCCAGTCTTCGTAGACAGTGGATTTCGCCTTCGCTAAAAACGCCTTTTGATTGCCTTGCCCCAAAGTCGTTGTCCCCCCTTATGAGCTGTTCTCGGCAAGCTTCAAGAATCTCATCAGATGATTGTTCACATTAATCAATTCTTTTTCTCCCTATCATCCTCATTCTCTTTGGACTTTTTTGAATATAATAAACCAAGACTAAGAAATGTCAAACCAAGCCCCAACTGCACAACAGCCATAGAATTCTGATTCCCACTTGCAAAATTTATAAATGCTGCTAAATAGAATGATATCGCAGATATATAGTAGAGTATAGAAATAGTTTTATTTCTTTTCACAATCAAACACCTCCATTTTACTTACAAATCAATTATTGCAACTATCTATATTACAGATTCAAACTTCCGTTCTTATAAGAGCACACTAATTATACCACAACATATACCATTCCTCTATATGCTTTTTTACCTACGCGGTATAATAAATCCTATAATCCTCCCTAAAATCCAATCCCTTGTGGCAAATCAATTCAAATTTGCGGCTTTCCATGCACAGCCCATGATAGGGACAGAAGCTTGCCTTCGCAGGCAGTCAAGAAACGCTTTTAGCGAAAGTGAAATCCAGTTTTTAGCAAGCACTTGGTGAGGAGCCCCTCCAGCGACGAACCTAGTGCGGCTTAAAACTTAGTTCACTGTAGCGTTGTTTTCTGCCTGCGAAGGCAAGCTTCTGTCCCTATCATGGGCGTACCGGCAAACCACCATTTAAATTATTCCGCCACAATTCTGATTTTCTTCTAGGAATCCCCCCCATTTTATGCTATACTAATATCTATAATTCAAACCAAATTTTGATATTTTTATATAATATAATGACATGAATGGAGGTCTTCTTATGGAGAAGAAAAAAATTGTAGTTGCTTTGGGGAGAAAAGCTTTGGGCAAGAATCTTCCGGAGCAGAAAAAGGCAGTGGAAAATACTGCAAACGCTATTGCTGATTTAATAGAGGAAGGACACCAGTTAATTATTACTCACAGTAATGGACCACAGGTTGGTATGATTGATGCGGCTATCCGTGATTTAAGCAAATCTAATCCGGAATATACAGTTGCACCACTGGCTATCTGTGATGCTATGAGTCAGGGTTATATCGGTTACGATTTACAGAATGCAATCCGTGCTGAATTGGTAAAACGCG
The DNA here is from genome assembly GCA_964450185.1 of uncultured Lachnospiraceae bacterium. GTDB lineage: Bacteria > Bacillota > Clostridia > Lachnospirales > Lachnospiraceae > RUG11237. Next base: position 11,222 of record CAYVCL010000041.1, read on the forward strand.
GTATCATTCGTCCGGTTTGTACTATTATCACTCAGGTTCAGGTTGACCCTTATGATGATGCTTTCTTTGAGCCAACTAAGGCGATTGGCAGACCTATGTCAAAGGAAGAAGCGGATTTAGAAACAGACAAAGGAAACTTTGTGGTAGAAGTAGAAAACGGATATAAAAAGGTGGTTGCTACACCAAAGCCATTAGATATTGTAGAAATTGATTCCATCAACACCCTTGCCAATGCAGGACATGTGGTAATCGCCTGTGGCGGCGGCGGTATTCCTGTTATGGAACAGAATCATCAGTTAAAGGGTGCAAGTGCCGTTATCGAAAAAGATATTGCGGCTGCCAAGCTTGCTCAGATGGTAGATGCTGATATCTTCATGATTCTTACTAACGTTGACAAAGTATGCTTAAATTATGAAAAAGCAGAAGAAGAACCATTGGATGAACTTACTTGTTCTGATGCCGTAAAATACAGCGCAGAAGCCCAGTTCTCTGAAGGAACTATGCTTCCAAAGATTCAGGCATGCGTAGATTTCGTTTCTTCCAAAGACGGAAAGAAGGCAATCATCACTTCTCTTTCCAAAGCAAAAGATGCTTTAGCAGGAAGAACCGGTACTGTAATTACAAAATAGCTACATACAAAAACTCCGTCCTATGAAGGCTCAGCCAAATGGGACGGAGTTTTTCTCACTTTAATTATATCTTTTCAAAATCCGATGCTCCATGCTTACAAATCGGACATACGAAATCTTCCGGCAGTTCCTCTCCTTCATGAACATATCCACAGATCACACAACGATAACCGCCTTTGCTTTCTGTCTTTTCTTCCGGTTTCGGTTTTATATGCTCCTGATAATATGCATAAGTTACAGAGTTTGTTTCTGCTAACACTTCTGCGCCCGTCACATCCGCAATAAACATGGTATGGGTTCCCAAATCCACGGTATTTACTACTTCTCCAGAAATATATCCGTTGGTTCCTTTGGTAATATAGTAAATCCCATTTTCTGAACGTGTGGCAAATTCAAAGTCTTCAAATTTATTTACATTCTTTCCACTTTGAAAGCCAAAGTGCTGGAACAAAGAAAACTCTGCTTTTTCTGATAAGATAGATATATTAAACTTTCCACTTTCCACAATCATATCGTGAGTTTTGTTGCCCTTATTTACAGTAACAGATATTCTGTTTGGTGTGGTTGTTACCTGCATGGCAGTATTGATAATACATCCGTTATCAACATCCGTACACGCTGTTAAAACATACAAACCATATCCTATTTTATACATTGCATTCTGATTCATATACCCTTCACCTATTATCCTTTCTATTTCAAATCTTAAAATCCCTGTTCTGCCAAAGCCGCTGCCAAGGCTTCCATTGCTTCCTGACTGTCTTCCTTTAACACCGACTGAATCGTAACTACCGGCTCTAATACCTGAATTTCTTTCATTTCACCCAAAAGCTGGCTCATATACTTTGCCGCCATCGGTGCCCAGGAACCGTTTTCTATAATCCCCACCCTACGTTTCTGATACGCTTTTGCTTTTAAATGTCTTAAAAAATCCTCCATTACCGGGAACATGCCGCCATCATAGGTTGGTGAAGCCACCACCATCCGGTCATAACGAAAAGCATCTTCTATCACTTCCGACATGTCCGCCCTGGAAAGATCTGCTAATATTACTTTTTGTGTTTCTCCAAGTATTTTTGCAAGCTGTAGCACTGCCGCCTTGGTATTCCCATGAATGGACGCATAGGCAATTAAAATTCCTTTATCTTCCGGTTCATAACTACTCCATGTATTATATTTTTCTATATAATATTCCAGATTTTCTTTTAACACAGGTCCATGTAACGGGCAAATCATCTGAATGTCCAAATTAGCGGCTTTCTTTAACAATGCCTGTACCGGTGCTCCATATTTTCCTACAATATTAAAATAATATCTTCTCGCTTCGCATGCCCAGTCCTCTTTCTTTGCTTCTGCCGGATTTTCTTTGATTCTTAATGCTCCAAATTTCCCAAATCCATCGGCCGAAAATAGAATTTTTTCCGTTTTTTCGTACTCTACCATAACTTCAGGCCAGTGAACCATCGGTGCCATATAAAAGGACAGCTCATGTTTTCCCAGAGAAAGAGTATCGCCCTCTTTCACCACAACCTTTCTTGCTTCCACGTCCATCGAAAAAAAGTTACCAAACATCTGGAACGTTTTTGCATTTCCCACCAACTTCATGGCAGGATATTTTTCTGCCAAAGCTTCCATGCTTGATGCATGATCCGGTTCCAAATGGGAAATTATCAAATAATCCGGTGTTCTCTCTCCCAATACCACTTCTAATTTTTCCAGCCATTCCTCTGTTTTTCGTTTGTCCACCGTATCCATAACTGCAATCTTTTCATCCATAATCACATAGGAATTGTAAGAAACACCCTCTGGAACCGCATATTGACTTTCAAACAGGTCTATCGTTTCATCGTCTGCTCCAATATAGAAAATTTCCTCTGTAACTTTTATCTTATCCACTTAATTTTGCTCCTTTCATCTGGTATTTCTCCATAAATTTTTCTTTTAATGTTAAAAATTCTTCCAACTGTTTTAACATGTAAAATAACACCGCTCTGGCTTCAAATTCCTCTCTGGTGGCAGGCAGTTCTTCCTTTTTCATCTGCTGAAACAGCCTATCCAGTTCCTTTTGAAATTCTTTTACTGTATTTTCTTTGTGATAACCTTCTTCAATTCTCAAAATCAAATGGGCAATCTCTTTTGTCTGGCTTGGTATCACTTCTACCATCTTTATGCTTTCGTAAACTTGTCTTAACACCTCTATTTGATTCTCCCGCATTTTTATATAATCAATCTCATAGTAAGATGCCTTTAAAAGCTGATTATTATAATTTTGATATGCACTTTCCTTTGCACGTTCTACTTGCTTTTCTAACTCCCGAAAGCATCTTCCATCGTAATCGCTTTTATCTTCTTTTACCAACCGTTCTGCCATCCTTCTTAAAATTCTTCGAATTTCTAAATCAACCCCGGAAGCTAATGTTTCAAACTCCTCTTTTTTATTTCTTAAATGCAAATTTGCAAAGACTCCAAAGCCTGTTCCTATGAAAAATAAAAGAATCTCATTCACCAAAATTTCCGGCTTCATATTGCCCACAGTAAGAAAATGGGTAATCAAAACGGAATCCATGGCAAGTGCTTCTATCCATCCAAAGTACAAACATACCATTGAGAAAACAAGTAAATATAGTGCAAACGCCACCACATGGAATCCTAACATCTGAAAGCACAAAAACGAAACCAGTATGGCTATAACAAATGCCATTCCCCTTCTTGCTGCTGTTTTTAGCGTTTCCTTTTTCGTTTTTTGTATACTTAGTATGGTAATAATACCTGCCGTAGTTGAAAACTGCAGCTGCAAGGAATCTGCTACCAAAATCGCAAGTAATGCTGCTATTGTAATTTTCGCTCCGGTAATCCATGTTTTTCTATCCATATTCTTCCTGCTTTCTAGTACAAAAAACAAGCTTTCTTACTATAAATATCAAAGAAAGCTTGTTTTTTATTATACAGATTCGTGAAATGTACGGGAAATCACGTCTGCCTGCTGTTCCGGTGTAAGCTTAATAAAGTTTACTGCATATCCGGATACACGAATGGTAAGCTGCGGATATTTCTCCGGGCTTTTCTGTGCATCCATTAACATATCTCTGTTAAGCACATTTACATTCAGATGATGTCCACCTTTTGTTGCGTAACCGTCTAAAAGATTTACTAAATTATCTACCTGCTGTGTATTTTCCATAATATCTACCTCCATTTTCTTTGTTTTGGTAGTTATAGAATAGCAGATACTCCTTCCTCAGTATGTAACCATGGTTACATTTTAAAAATTTTATCCATAAAGCATTTCTATGGAATCTTTATCTTTAATATAGATGCATTTTTTAGTTACTTCAATCAATCCGTCTGCCTGCATTCGCATCAATTCTCTTGACAGGGAAGGTCTTGCCACCCCAAGAAAATCTGCCAATTCTTCTCTTTTCATCCGCATAATTACCTTTCCATCGGAATCCATGGAATCAATCAGCCAGATAGCGATTCTCTCTCTTAAGGAGGCAGTACTTATAATATGAAGTTTCTTTGTAATATGGAATTCTTTTCTTGAAAATAATTCCAGCATATTTCTTGTTAACAGCTGATGATGTCTGCAGGCATTTTCACAAAAATGATACAAAAACTCCCACGGAATTTCCAATACGTCCACATCCACTGCTGCTACCGCATCATACCAGTAATTTTCCATATCCCCGAAAAGAAACATTTCTCCGAAGACACTGCCTTCCTCTACCATATATAATACATCACGCTTTCCTGATGCAAAATCCTTCGCAATATGAATATAACCATTTAACACAAGAAAAATTCGTGTCGGTTTATCTCCTTGTCTGAAAATATATTCTCCTGCCTTATAATGTTTCTCTCTTGATTTGGAACAAGTCAACATTCGCTCTATTTCTTCGCTGCCAATTTCCTGAAATAAAACGGTACTTTCTAAGTTTTTTATCATATTTCAATCTCCTGCAAAAACTCCACATCTAAATTAAAAATCGCTGTTTTCACCTTGTCAATCAATTCCGCCTGTTCAGCTTCAAACTGATATTCTTCCAGTTTTTTCACAGCTTCGTCCAACATATCCACATCCATGTCTTCTGCTGCTACTTTTATCCCCTGAAATATCTGGGTAATTTCTTCTTGAAACTCTGCTGCAGGTTTGCTTGCCTTTTCCGTATTTAAAAATACCTGTAACTGCTCTTGATATCCTCGCCAGCGTTTCAGGAAAATTGGTGTCATTTGAAGCAGCAAATCACATTCGTTATTTCTTGCTCCATCCTCCAATACCTTCGCCATACCTGCCAATGGAATAATTCCCACTGTGCTGGCTGTATTTTTCATTCCATGAACCTTGGTGCAATATTGTTTTCTTCCTTCTTCCTTATCAATATCCGTCCAAAGATTTTCCAGTTCCTTTGCCTCATACTCAATGGTTGACGCAAAAAGTTTCAGCGTATTTATCATAGATTCCACATCTTTAAAATGAGAAACTGCATAACTCCAATCCAAACCATCAATTACCGGGAGTTCTGAGATATCAACGGTTTCCTTTTGTTTGCTAACTTCTCTTTCTACCTGATGTATCAGGCTGTCATCCAGCAATTCTTCTATCAATGATTCTAATTTTTGAAAATCGATTGGCTTGGATAAGAATGCATCAAACCCTTCCTTCAGATATCGCTCTTTTGCGCCCACAATAGCATTCGCGGTAAGAATTACCACCGGTGCATCTTTGCTTGGAAAATCCCCCATCTGTTTCATTACTTTTAAAGTTTCCACACCATCCATTTCTGGCATCATATGGTCCATAAAAATAATATGAAAGGCTTCTTTTTTCACTTTTTCTATACTTTCTTTTCCGCTGGCTGCTTCTTCAATCTGTATTTTGGTGTCCTTTAACAAACTGCAAAATACCTTTCGATTCATTTCATTATCATCCACCACTAACACCTTAGCCTCTGGTGCCTCATAAGAAATCTGATAATCATAATCCGGGTTATCCCCTTCCAACTGCTCCCCAAGTTTTCCTATCGGCTCCGAATTTATAATTTCCTGACTTAATACAAAGGAAAATTCAGCCCCCTTACCATATTCACTTTCCACCGTTAATTTACTGCCCAGCAAAGCAAGCAATTCCATGGTAATATTCATTCCAAGACCTGTACCTTCTATATTACGATTTCTTCTTTCTTCAATCCGTTCAAAAGGTACAAACAACTTTGGAATATCTTCTTTTTTAATTCCTATTCCGGTATCTTTTACCATAAAAGATATATCAGATACGCTTTTCTGCTGTTGAGGTAAAAGGTGTACTTCTAAGGTAACCGTTCCCTCATGTGTATATTTAATGGCATTATTCAGCAAATTTACAAGGATTTGTCGGATACGCACATCATCTCCGACTAATTTACTAGGAATCCTTTCATCGATAATCACTTGAAACTCCAAGCCTTTGGCTTTTGCCTTAAAGGATATCATGCTGACCACATCGTGAATCATACTGGAAAATCCGTACTCCACCGGAATAATTGTTAGTTTTCCTGCCTCTATCTTTGTGATATCCAAAATATCATTTATAATACTGAGCAACGATTTTGCCGCTCCTTGAACATCCCTTGCGTACTCTCTTATGGCAGGTTCTTTGCTTTCCCTGAGTATCATTTCATTCATCCCCAAAACCGCTCCAATCGGCGTTCTGATTTCATGGGACATATTTGCCAAGAAACTGGTTTTCGCCTGATTGGCAATATCTGCACGTTTGGTTTCTTCTTCTAACAACTCTACTAAAAGTGCATCGGGATTTTCCACTGTCATATAAAAACCTAACGCCAGTAATGTAATTCCCAGACAACTTATCAATGCAGTGGGTACAATCGCCTGGTAGACACCAACCATCAATTCACTGATTAACGCAATACTGATAGCTTTTCGTTTTTTCGGAGGAATTACTTTTCTGTGTTTGCGAAGTATTCTGGTGATTAATACTGCGTAGATTACTACGCTAATATATATCATATTCGCCGCCGGCCCATAGGAATAATTCCCCTTAGGTGTTTCCATATAATAAAGTGGGAAAAATACCACTCCAAAAACCGCCACCAGCAGAGGTACGATAGAATATTTGAATCTTACAATGTTATCCCCAATTTCTTCCTCAATCAACGCTTCCAAATATTTATAGGAAATATAGAACAGCAACAACATAAATCCCATGTAAAAACAATGTACCACCCGATTCAGGATAGGCGAAACCGTTTCTAAATGATTGACCGTATAACAGGAACACATATCAAAAAATATTTGCACCAAAGCAACTATCACATACGCCGAAAACCACTGCGAGGATACTGTTTTCTTTCGGCTGGAAGTGAAATAGAATGCTCCTATAATGGAAATAATGATAATACAAATAATTTGTCCTTTATACATGACATACCCATCCCCTTTCATGCTATGATATTATTATACCAAATCAGGTGGGAAAAAGAAATCAGAAGAAGTTCCTGAATCTATTCCATTTTGTACATGGCGGCTTAAACCATAGACTAGTTACCACTTTTATCTCCATCCAACCATTTGTAAATATAGTAGGCAACTATATTTCTCCCAATTTCCACCCAACAGCCTCCTTACGTGCTACAATAAAATCTGCATACAAGCCTTTTTCCTTTATCAGTTCTTCATGAGTACCTTCTTGCACAATTCGACCATGTTCCAGCGCAATAATATGGTCTGCATGTTGCACAGACTTGATTCGATGAGCAATCATAATAACCGTTTTATTACGTGTCAACTCATCAATGGCTGCCAGAATTTCATGTTCATTTTCCGCATCAAGTGCACTGGTTGCCTCATCCAAAATAATGATAGGCGCATCTTTTAAAATAGCTCGTGCAATAGAAATGCGCTGTTTCTCACCACCGGACAAACTGCTGCCGCCTTCCTCCAGACGGGTTTCATAACCATTTGGAAGCGCCATAATGAACTCATCGCAACGAGCAGCTTTTGCCGCAGCACGAACCTGTTCCAATGTTGCATCCGGCTTACCAAAACGGATATTGTTCAAAATAGTATCTTCAAACAAATATACCTTCTGAAACACCATACTGATTTTTTTCATCAGTTCTTCCGTTTCCATATAGCGAATATCCACACCTCCAATTTTAATTACCCCCTCAGAAACATCCCTGAATCTGGGAATCAACTGACAAAGCGTTGACTTACCGGAACCGGAGGGACCAATAACTGCCGTAAATGAATTTTCCTTAATTGTTGTGGAAATGCTTTGCAGCACTTCATTTTCTTCATAAGCAAAAGACACATTTTCAAAAATTATGTCATTAGATTCCGCTTGCTTCAACGGTTGCTTTATGGTAAGTGGTTTTGTTCCTTCCAACTTTTCCACATCATTTAACCCATTATCCAGCAACCCAATCATAGAAAGCACAGAGCCTGCCTGATTAAGTGCACCATATGCCATAAAACTAAAAATCATTAATATCAATGTTTTCATTAATGGATTTTCTTTTGTCACAAATCCCAGATACAAGGACAGCAGTAACAACAGCGACTCAAATGATGCGATGGTCAAATTTGCCATATACTGGGATGGCATGGATTTATTTGTAAGGTCAATATTGGCATCACAACTTCCTGCAAGCGCCTCTTGTAATTTCACATCTCCCCTCTGAAAGCTAAAGGCTTTCGTCACCTTAATTCCTTGTAAAAACGTTAATGTTGCTTCCACCAACCTATTCTGTGCAGTCTGAAGCACCGGTGCCTGTTTCCTTGACACCTTTATCTGCCAGCTTAAAACCAGAAAATATGCAATCATTCCCACGCCCATGGTTATACCAATTCTCCAATCATAAAACAGCATTGCCAAAAACATGGCAAACGCTCCAAAAAGCCCTGATATTGTCATAAAAATCGACAAGCACGCTGCACTTTCCACATTAGAAAGAGTGGTTGTAAGTGTTGCGGAAATTTTTCCTGCTGAAATATCGCTAAAATAGCCTAACGGAATCTTCTGTAGATGATTTCCAACTTCCACTCTTTTATCTCCAATCATAAAAAATCCCGCTCCTACCGCACAAGACTGTTCCACATAACTGGTAACAAAATTTCCGGTAATACAAATTGCCATCAAAACAATCATCTGCTTTACACAATCTTCTATGGTTATTTCTCCCATAATTGCACTCAATGCAAGAATAACTGCCACTATCTGTGTAATACCAAACACCGATTTGATAAACGAAAATAGCAATCCCTTTAGCAACATTGTATGTCTTTTTTTACCAAATTCCCATATTTTTAAAAATGTCTGTATCATGTCCTAGTTCACCTCCTGCAACATCCACATTTCTGCATATTCCGAGCAATTCTCAAGAAGCTGCTTATGCGTTCCAATCTGTTTCAATTCCCCCGCTTTTACAAATGCAATCTGCTCTGCATTCATAATCGTAGAAAGTCTGTGTGCCACCACAATCAGCGTTTTGCCCTTTGTGGCTGCTGACAATGCCTGCTGAATGGAAGCCTCATTTTCCGGGTCAGCGCTTGCTGTTGCTTCATCCAGAATCATAATTGGTGCATCCTTCATCATAGCACGGGCAATGGCAATTCTCTGACGCTCTCCACCGGAAAGTCTGCCTCCTGCCATACCTGCATGAGTTTGATATCCCTCCGGCAAGGCTCTAATAAAATCATCACAGCCCGCGCGCTTTGCCGCCTCTATTACCTGTTCATCCGTCGCATCAGGATTTCCCATCCTGATATTTTCCATAATGCTTACATCAAATAGGAAAGTTTCCTGCTCCACATAAGCAATCTTTCTGTTTAATTCCTCCTGAGAATATTGAAAAATCGGTTTATTGCCAATCAGAATCTCTCCCTCATCTGCATCCCAATAACCTGCAAGAAGCTTTGCAATAGTAGACTTGCCACTTCCTGACGGTCCTACCAATGCCAGCATCGTTCCTGTCTTGACATGAACAGATACGTCATTAAGCACAGATTTTTCTCCCTTTTCGTAAGCAAACGTAACGTGAGAAAATCTAACATCTGCCGCATTTGTTTCTTCGCACGTTCCACGCTTTAATTCCGGATATTCCAATACCGATTTCATTTCCCTTGCATCCGTTCCCATCTGAGCAAGCCTGTCAAAATACATCATTGCTGACATCAGTGGACCAAAAATACCAAATGTTAAAATTACCATCAAAAACAAGGTTCCCGGCTCTAATGTTCCATTTTGATAAAAAATCATTCCTGCTATCAGAACAGGAAAGACAGAATACGGAGCAAGTGCCATGCCAAGGGAAGAATAAATCTGCGTTTCTTTCATCCAATTCGCATTATATGATGCATGCCCATATACCGCATCCTCATATTTTTTGTAGCACTCATCTGCCCTGCCAAAATTTTTTATGACCTCGATACCGCCCACAAATTCCACAACAGCCTGATTCATTGTCTTTGATGCTGCAAGCTGCCCCGCATACTTCTTTTCATAACCACACATCATGCCACATGTTACTGAAAATCCTAAGATAATCCATAAAACCACACATAATGCAAGCCGCCAATCGATAAAAAACATCCATACCATAATTGCAAACGGTGCAAGAACATTTGCCGTAAGTTCCGGCAACATATGTGCCAGTGTTTTTTCCATCCCTTCAATGTTATCCACCAACATATTTTTCATTCTTCCGCTTCCATTTTCTTCAAAATATCCTATTGGCAGCTTCATCATTTTTTCTGTCAAGCCTTTCCTGATATCTCTCAGAGTAAAATAAGCTGCTTTATGGGAAATCCATGTAGAAGAATTCACAAACAAAGCATCCAAAATTTTACATAAAACCGCTCCTCCTCCAAGAAGAAAAACTTTTTCTACTGTAGCGTTTTGTTCAAACAACATCTCCGCAATCATACCCACAAAAATATATGCCCCAAGCTTTGCCATCACGCCAAGTACACTGATTGTCATGGATAATATGTATTCCTTTGTGTACGGTTTCATGAAATCTCCCAGTTCTTTAAAAAATGATGCTGACTGATTTTGTGTGTTACTGTTTTCTGCCATTTCATAGCCTCCTTTTTTCTCAACAAGTTAGTTTTGGCTAACCATAGATTTAAAATATACTCAAAGAACTTCTTATCCGTCGTCCTTTGAGTAATGAATTTTTATATGATTTCCTCAAATAATCGCTTCCATCCGGCTTCCAAAAACATATTTATCGTCTTCATACAGGATAAAGCTTCCTCTTTACTGTATCTTTTTTCCAGAATATGACGGTAGAACTGGAACTGTTCTGATATAATTAAATCAACGCCCGTTAAATTCAGGGTTCCCTTCGTCATTCTCTTAATAAATGCAACCGTTTCCTCTACCTTCCTCTCTGTCATCTGTTTCAGCTTTGTTTCCACGGAACTGCCCTCACTACGGCAAAAGAATAATGTACATTCGTCATAATACTGAAATAAAATGTCCAGAAACACCATCATCTCATATTCCATCACCTTGAAAAGTTCTTCCATATTTCTCTTTTCTTCAACAGCATAATACATTTCCTTCATGGGTTTCGCTTTTTCTGTCATAGATGCCATTGCATCTTCTACCAGACTGCAAAACAATGCATCCTTATTTTTATACCGGGTATACAACGCTCCGGTTGTGATACCTGCGTTGTTTGCTATTTTATGTAAAGATGCCTTCTGAAACCCATACGCCATAAACTCATTCCACGCTGCTTTAATAATCTTCTCATCAAGTGAACGATCTTTTACTGCCATAACTTTTTATCCTTTCTATGGAGATATCACACATTTTCTTAGTTTCACATTACTGCTTGATAATCTCTAGCAGTATAATAACAGCGTTATCAATAATGGCATTATCGATAACGCTGTTATTATACCTTTCTTCTTTTTCTTTGTCAAGATAAAAAATGCGAGATACCAACTCGTGGAGGCTGTTGCATAGGAAATAATAAAAGCTCGCAAGCCATTGATTCCGCTTTGCGAGCTTTTCTCCTTTATTACCGATTTTTAATGTCTTCGCCGTGTTTTTATATCTACTAATTTTATTCCTTATAATAATATACTTTTAATGCTACTGTTCCATCCTCATTTAAGGTAACCGTTTCTATATACACTGCTCCCTCATTCTCGCCCACAATACCTAGTACAACTTCATTGCCATTCGTCTGCTCCTGAAAAATGCCATCTATCTGGTATCTGCCTTCTCCTACTGCCATTCCGTTTTGGTTCAGTTCATATGCTGCGGTTGTAATCATGCCCTCTGCATCCGGTGTGAGTACCTGTGTAAGATCTTCTAATAATTCTGCGTTTTTCCTAATTTCTTCAATACTCCACTGACTCACCATTTCTATCAGTGTATTTTCCTCTAAATTTATTGCAATGTCCTCGGAAGAATTCATTTCATTCTCCATTTCTTTCAAATACTTATCCGCTACTTCCCTGTCTGCTTTCTCTGCATCGATTGGTAAATGAAATAATGCATTTATCCCCTCATAAGACTCATTTCTTGTAATTTCTCCCGTAGCTTCCTCATACTCATAAGCATCTGCGGAAGGTACACCGTCTGTAACAGCAAGATACAATCCTCTGTCTGCAAAAATTTCTATGTTGTCACTTTCTGTAATGCGATACTCAATTCCGTTTTCAGATATTGCCGTACAGCCGCCCTCCATAGTATAAATATTAAACTGCCATGGTTTTAAACCTTTTACTAACGGTGATACGATAATATTCGTTGCGGACAAATCCTGCTGCAATGTATTCGCTGTTTCATCGGCTTTTTCAATAGCCGTTACAATGTATGTTTTGTTATCTTCTATTTTTGTGCTGCTATCTCCTTCTTGATTGACATTTTCCACACAGCTACTCAAGTCCTTTCCGGACACCATACCAAGTAACGTAATTTTCAAATCTCCACAAATCTGACTTTCGTTGAGTGTAATTGCATCTTCACTTTGAAATGCTTTCATAAGCCCTTCATCTTCCATCACTTCCGCCACTTTATCCGGTGTCATATAATGCCATGCTGCCACCGCCGTAGCTGAGCCAATAAAAAGGGTAAGTGCTGCCGCCATTGCTGCTGCCGGTATTCTTCTTGGTTTTCTATTCATATCTTCATTCTCCCTTATTTTACTTAAAATTTTTTGATTCAGACGTTCATTCACATCTTCATCCGGAGAAAGGGCTTGTTGCAATATCTGATCCAGATTCTTATTCTGTTTCATCCAAAACGACCTCCAATTCCTGTTTTAAAAGTTTTCTCGCTTTGTGCAGCCTGCTTTTTACCGTTCCTTTAGGAAGCTTCATAATATTTGCGATTTGCTCTATGGGAAGTTCCATTGTATAGTAGAGATAAATTGGAATCCGATATTTTTCATCCAATCTTTCCACTGCTTGTCTAACCTGCACTTTCAATTCCCATTCCAGTAACTTTTCTTCCGGAGTATTTCCTCTGCCCTCATGCATCCATTCTTTTTCACTCACAGCTTCTTCCGTCAGTTGTTCCGTTCCTGCAATTCTGCTTCTCCATGCAAATTTTCGTTTTTTATTCTTCCATATTCTTATAGCAATGGATACCAGATAACTTTTAGGATTCTTGGTATCATCAATTTTCTCTCCTAATTCTACCGCTTTTAAAAAGGTATCCTGATACAAATCTTCCGCTTCCTGCCTGTTACAGGTAATTCGGCTGCAAAATGCATAAATTTCTTTTCCATAGGCATTTATGCATTGTTCCAGCATCTGTTTGTTCATTTTTTCACCACCATATTCAAGACGTCTTTGATAGGGTTGTTTGCCCTTCACTTATACATTGTAATAACTTTGGGATTGGTTCACTGTCTTACAGACTATATTTTAACAAATTTTCTTTTGGGGAATATTTATCCCAAAAATAGCAGGAGTTGAAGCTTACTCCATCTCCTGCTATTTTTTATAACATCTTATACGATTTCCTAACAAATGTATCAGCCAGCCAAGGCCGTATCCAATTACCATTCCTAATACATTGTTGAATATATCATCTACCTGAAAATATCCCCGTTTGGTTGCATACTGGGTTATTTCAATCAGCAGACTGCTACCAAAACCTATTCCCCACATCCAGTATACCTTTCTGAATCTTTGAAAAAGAAGATATACTAATATCCCATAAGGTACAAACATTAAAATATTTTCATATATAAATATCTGGCACCAAAACTGTTTCCCAAAAGTACTAAATAATTTCAAATTCACTTTTGCGATCCGCGCTTCGCTTCGTGAAAGCAGTGTAATAGCAATTATCATATAGAAATATATCAGCATAACATACCATAAGCTGGCTTTATACAAACGTTTTCTTGTAAGCATTTCTTTTAATGACTGCTTTTGACTGCGCAGATATATCATATATCCTAATAAAGTAATTCCACTGAAAACTGTGGCAAAAAGAATTCCTTGTAAAAGGTAGTTTTCTATAAAATGAATAATGTCTGATTGTATTGTGTGAATCATCGATACTTCCTCCCAGGTTATTATAACCGCTTGGGACTTGGAATACTATTAAGACTTTTTTAATTTGTGTCTAAATTTTGTGGTATAACTTTTATACTGTATTACTGCTTCCCGTTTTGGGGTACTCATTTTTACATCACTTCTAATTCTTATGCTTTTGCTTTCTGAATGGCTTCAAAAATTTCTTTTTCTTCATATTCCGGATTTGCAGCTTTGATGTCATATATTTGTTGGACAAAGTCAATATCTGCCTCTAACATATCTGCTGTTTCCACTGCAGACAGATTTTTGGCTATTTTCTTCAGTATTAATCCTATGATTCCTTCCTTTCTGCCCTCTTCTTTCATACTTTCAAAAAATGTACACATACTCGTTTCTCCTCTCTTTTCTTCTCTATGCAAGTTACAGTTTGTAACGGCTGCCAAAGCATATAATACCTCTTCGTCTATCCTATTTTCTTTCTCATACTGTATTACTGTTTCCTGTTTTTGAGCATTTGTTTTCTTTTCATCTAATATAATAGAACACAGTTGAAATAATGCCCGATTATTTGGATGTGACAAAGGAAGATTATTGTTCCTTACCTCGATCAAATGCATTTTATAATCATTTACATACGGTTTCAATTCCTCTGAAATATCTAACATTTCATGAAGTGTCTTTGCTCCATCCCATTCTTTTTCTCCATAATATATTACAATGGTAATCACCGGATGCAGTTTGTCTGTTCGTTTCATTTTTGACAGATATTCATCATCAGACAGCCCTTTGCGGTTTTTTGTGTACTTTTTAGCCAACTTTCTGTGTTGTTTCTTATATTCACTATAATCGTAACCCATTACACGCATAGGCATGGCATAATGTATATGTTCCTGATTTTCCAACCCTAAAATGACCAGTTTCACTCCGGATTCTTTATATATTTTGGCTACTTTCACTAAGTCGCTATACAACGGAGCCTTTTCCCGTGCTTTTCCTATATTTTTCTTAACTGTTGCGTTTTTCCGTGTGTCTGCTTCTGTCAGTTGCTCTGGAAGAATTACTTTCTTTCCTCCAAACAATATCGCGTTAAATAAGTCCGCAAATTTTTCTTCATCTTCCCAATATTCATGTAATGCATTGTCTGCTTTCCCCATACTTGCCATCTCCTTCTCTTTATTCGAAAGCCGGCAAGTATTTCCCCGAAATTGCTTTAATGTGTTTATTTATACTAACATATTACAAAAATTCCTTTTCTTTTTCAAGGAAATCTTACGTCCGCTTTCTCTTTTTTTGTTTTCTGTTTTATTTGTTTTGGGAAATTCTTCACATCGACTGATATGAAGTATTAACGTGTTTTTAGTATAGCATATATGTGTAATCTTTGCAAAGCATTTTAGGGTAAAAGCACTAAGTATAGTGATTTTTTAAGCCATCTGCCAAAACAGGTGGCTTAAATTATCTCTTACTTTTCGTTCTGAATCCCTCTAGCAGGTCATTGTTGAAACTGGGCTTCGCACTAGTCTTTACATGTCTGGCCACTGGGATGGAATTTCCAAATTCTTAAGAACCAGAGTCTGGATTTTTCTTCTTTGCTCATAAATACAGTACCTCCAATGTTTTGGTGGTGGTGTATCAGAAAAAATTGGTAGGTAATCCAACATAATATTGACGTTCTCAACTAAGCTTACCCTTGTCTTATCAACAAAAAATCCCCGAAACCTAACCGTTTCGGGGTAATTTTTATGTACAACTATATATTAAACAATTCCCTGAGCTGTCATAGCATCAACAACTTTTTCAAAGCCTGCGATGTTAGCACCAACTACATAGTTTCCTTCTGCATTGTAACGTTTTGCAGCGTCATCTAAGTTGTGGAAGATGTTAACCATGATGCTCTGTAACTTAGAATCTACTTCTTCGAATGTCCAGCTTAATCTTTCGCTGTTCTGTGACATTTCAAGAGCTGATGTAGCAACACCACCTGCGTTTGCAGC